>JAFYUD010000032.1 GCA_017549665.1 Clostridia bacterium
AAGATTGAAGAAATGGGCGTAAAGGTTGCTTACGTTACACTTCATGTGGGCATCGGTACATTCAGACCTGTAAAAGCTGAGAATATAGAAGACCATGAAATGCATTCAGAGCATTATTGGGTTTCAGCCGAAAATGCTGAGATTATAAACTCAACCAAAAACAACGGCGGACGAGTTATTGCTGTCGGTACCACATCATGCAGAACACTTGAATCTGCAAGTGACAAAAACGGAAGACTCAGAGAATGCAGTAATTCGACAAACATCTTTATTTACCCCGGCTACAAATTCAGATGTATAGACGGACTTATAACAAATTTCCATTTGCCCGAAAGCACACTTATAATGCTCGTTTCCGCATTTGCAGGCAAAGAAAATGTAATGAATGCGTATGAAACAGCAATAAAGGAACGCTACAGATTCTTCAGCTTCGGTGATTCTATGGCTATTTTATAAAGAGGTATAACTATGTATAAATTAATCAAAAATGTCAACACAGCACGCCTGGGAGAATTTGAGACACCTCACGGTACAGTAAAGACTCCCGGCTTCATGAATGTTGCAACATGCGCAGCAATCAAAGGCGGATTATCTGCACTTGATCTTGAAGATATCAATTGTCAGGTAATGCTTTGTAATACATATCATCTCCATGTCCGTCCAGGCGATGATGTCGTGTACGAAATGGGCGGTCTTCACAAATTTACAGGATGGAAAGGGCCTATTCTCACGGACAGTGGCGGATTTCAGGTTTTCTCTCTTTCTTCTCTGAGAAAAATCAAGGAAGAAGGCGTTTACTTCCAATCACATGTAGACGGCAAGCACATTTTTATGGGTCCCGAGGAAAGTATGCAGATTCAGTCTCATCTTGCATCAACAATCGCAATGGCATTTGATGAATGTGTTGAAAACCCTGCAACTTATGAATACTCAAAGAATTCATGTGAAAGAACTACACGATGGCTCATCCGTTGTAAGAATGAGATGGACAGACTTAATTCCTTACCTGAAACAATCAATAAAAAGCAGATGCTTTTCGGCATCAATCAGGGTTGCACATATGATGACCTGAGAATTGAGCACATGAAGGAAATTGCCAAGCTTGACCTCGACGGCTATGCAATCGGCGGACTCGCAGTAGGAGAGCCGAAGGAGGATATGTACCGTATAATTTCAGCCGTTGAGCCTTATATGCCGAAAGATAAAATCAGATATCTCATGGGTGTCGGCACACCCGGTAACATTCTCGAGGCAGTAAGAAGGGGAGTTGACCTTTTTGACTGTGTTATGCCCAGCAGAAATGCACGCCACGGCCATCTTTTCACATGGCACGGCATCATCAATCTCAACAACGCAAAATACGAAAGAGATGATACTCCCATAGATACAGAATGTGATTGCCCCGTATGCAGAAATCATTCAAAAGGCTACATCAGACATCTTTTCAAAGCAAAAGAAGTTCTTGCTCTCAGACTGGCTGTTACTCATAATCTCTATTTTTATAACAAGCTTATGGAGAAAATCAGAGAATCTCTTGAAAATGATACTTTTGAGGATTTGTACAGCAAGTATGTTGATGTGCTTGATACAAGAATAAAACAAAAAAACTATTGCATTTATCATAAATGTGTATTATAATACTGTTTATAATGTTCAATTGGAGGCAAATATAATGGATTTAATGTTTAATCTCCTTACTGTATTCACAGAAGGTGAAGGCACAAAGCAGAATTCATGGACTACACTTCTTCTTATGGGCGGTCTTTTCGTTGTTATGTACTTCATGATGATCAGACCTCAGAAGAAAAAGCAGAAGGAAGAGCAGGAAATGCGTGATGCTATTCAGATTGGTGACGAAATCACTACAATCGGCGGCATCTGCGGCAGAGTTGTTACTGTTAAAGAAGATTCTCTTGTTATCGAAACAGGCGCAGACAAGACAAAGATGAAAATTACTCGCTGGGCTATCCAGACTAACAACACTGCTGACGACAGAATTCAGGCTGAAAGAGCTGCTCAGGCTGCTGCAAAAGAAGCTGAAAAGTCAGAAAAGAAAAAAGGCAAGCGTTCAAAGAAGAACGATTCAGATGACGAATAATCACTGAAACCTGTAATAATTAAAGAAACCCCTTCATATCTATTCTGTAGATACGGAGGGATTTTTTATGCTTAAAAGTAAAAATACAAAATCATCATCTGCATTTATTAATATTTTAAAAGGCCTGATAACAGGTTTGCTTATATTTTTCCTGTTTCTTTCTGTTTTTTCACTTACAATAATAAATACTGACATTCCTGACAGATTTCTTTACTTATTCATACTCATATCTTCAGCATTTTCGGCATTTTCAGGTTCATTTATTACCGGTTTATTTCAAAGAAAATCGAGAGTTATTATAGCTACAACAACATCAATCATACTGTTGATTTTTACATTTATACTTCTTTTATGCTTTAATAACGCATCACTATCAGTAAGAATATATCTGCTGATTCCCGTTGCATTGGTTTTCGGCTTTACAGGAAGTCTTGCAGGCGCAAATTCGAGAAAAAAGAATTGAGGATTTATAAGTGAAAATAAAAGCTATCAGAATCAAAAACAACTTAAGTATTTCAGACCGGTATGAAAGGGAAGTCAAGGCATCGATTATTATATTAGCATTATTCTGCGCTTCAATGATAATAGGCGCAGGAGTTTTCAGAATCAACAACACAGACACATTTGATAATATATTTAATGTACTTATTAAAACGAAATCCGATACAACAACTTTAAAATTATTCATAAATTCATTATTGATTAACGGAATACTTTTATTTATTACATTTTTCTGCGGTCTGAGTTGCTTAGGATTACCTGTAATCTCTGTAATACCTGTATTACAAGGTTTAGGCTACGGCATGATAGCAGGATTCCTGATAAAAAACTACAGCTTCAACGGTATGGGATATTATCTTCTTACTGTTTTTCCTGAAGGACTGATTACGGTAACAATAACTGTGCTGTCCTGCTGTACTGCAGTAATATCTACATTTGACACATTGTCAGTAACGCTTGGAAAACAACCGGCAGATGCAAACAGAATAATTCACTATATTAAAAAATTTCTGATTCTGTTTGTAATTACAATAATATCTGCTTTAGTCGATTCGTTGTTTACAAAAGCTTTCTCACATCTTTTTATCTTTTGATTTTACATTGGCAAGCGGATTATTCTCAATTGCAAGCTGAACCTGCTCATTAGCAAGATGTGTGTAAATTTCAGTAGTATTCAGATTTTCATGTCCGAGAATGTCTTTCAGCACAAGAACATCAACATTTCCGTGCTGATACATCAGAGTAGCAGCAGTATGACGAAGCTTATGTACTGAAAATCCCATTTCACCAAGTCCCGATTTATTAAGAAAGGTTTCAACAATATGCTGAACTGTCCTTGGACTGATTCTGGTCAGTCTGTTACTAAGAAATAAAGCTTCACGGTCAGATACACCGTCTTTTGGTCTGACCTGCATATAGCGATTTATTGCAGATATACATGCCTGATTCAGATAAACAGTACGTTCTTTTGCACCTTTTCCGTAAACCTTAAGTGTATTATCTGAACGTATGTCTTTATAATTAATATTTACAAGCTCTGACAATCTTAATCCGCAATTCAAAAATATTGTCAGAATTGCATAATCTCTTTCCATATTTTTACCATCTACAGAACCAAGCAAATCCAGGCTTTGTTCAAGCGTAAGGTATTTTGGAAGTTTTTTTTCTTTTTTAGCAGTATCAAGCATTTTCATCGGATTTTCATTAAGAATATGCTTATTATCAGTTAAATACTTAAAAAACTGACGAAGTACAACAACCTTACGATTTCTTGTCGTAGGATTGTTATTTTTAGAATTTTTGCAATATGATAAATATTGATATGCATCATTTAATGTAACAGATTTAAAAAACGTTTCATCACAGAATCTTATATCTGTATAATCATTATCAGGTAAATTATTTTTAACTGTAACAAGATATGAAATAAATTCACGAAGATTTATGGAATATTCAAATATTGTTTTCTGTGATCTGTTTTTGATAACATCTATATACATAAGATACTCACAGACTAGTTGTGGTAATGATTCATAATCAGGTTTATAGTTTTTCACAAAAATCACGCCTTTCTTTGTAAATCAACTCTCCCAAATTGCGCAAAATATTTCTTTTGCGCAATTATAACATTTTTTCAATCCTTTGTCAACCCTCTTCTTTTATCAGATAAAATTGACTTTGTAACACTTTTATAGTAATATATTAATAAAGGATGTGCTATTATGAAAACAAAATCAACCAAAATTAAACTTTTGATTGCTTTAATATCTGCTGTTTGCATATATCTTCTTATTTGTACAGGATGCTATTTCTTTGAAAAACCGTATTACGGCGCACCGTCACTTAATGATTATAATCATTACTTTGATTCATATTCCAAATATTCACAAAGCAACAGTTCAGATTTATTTATCAGACAAATCACATCTGATGATGTATGCACTGCGGATGATGCAAGGCTCAAATATGTAGACGATACAGTCCTTGTAATAATCGAAGATAATTATTCATATTCAGATGTGACTACCCTTTCCGAAGAATATAATTTTGAAATTACAGGAATGATACCTGATGTCAATTTTTACCAATTTACATTCAGTAATGATTTATCAATAGATCAATTAAAAGCAATCTGTAATAATCTGAAAGAAAACGACATAATCAAGCTTGCAATTCCTGATTATTTTGAGGAATCACCCACAGAGATCAATACTGAAATTGATTATGTTGATAATTCAGATATATACGAACTCCTTGAATTGGATTACGCATGGGAAAAATTCAGCAACACTACCCCGGTTAATCTCGGACTTATAGACTTTTATGTTGACAGCACGAATAATTATATCAATATAGCTAATACTGAAGAATTTTCATCAGAATCATTATATGGTGATTACTATGACAGGGATTACTACGGTTCTGCTTCACACGGAACGCATGTTGCAGGTATAATGAGTGCAAAACCGTCATCATCTATGCGTGGCGTTTTAAGCAATGCTCCTGTTTATTCATATAACGGCATCAATGTATCCACATCATACTGGTTTGCCAACATCTATGATATGATTGTTAATAATAATGTTAAAGCAATCAATATAAGCATGGGATACAATCCTTATATTATTATGTCTGCCGCTTTAGGTTGTGAAAATGCAATCGAGTTCACACAGTCCGAGCAGGAATTTATGTCTGAATTTCTTGCAAATATCATTGATAACGGATATGAATTTGTTATCTGCGCTGCTGCAGGAAATGATAATAATAACACTGCATACAGAACATTCGGCGGATATTTCAAATACGGTGACAAAAAAATTCTCAGCAAGCTCGACATTTTCGGAATTTTTGATTCAAAGCCTGAATATGTTGATGCTAAGTACAGTTATTTCTTCTCTTCACCCACAATCAAATCTGTTGCAGACAGAGTCATTATCGTAGGTTCTGTATCAGAAAGCGGAATATACAGCATTTTCTCAAATTCAGGCGAAGTTGATATTGCAGCACCGGGTGAATCAGTTTACAGCACTGTACTTGAGAATGAATTTGAAATAAGCTACGGCACTTCAATGGCGGCTCCGTTTGTAACAGGTGCAGCTGGAATGCTTTTCTCCCTCAATCCCGATCTTACAGGCATCGAAGTTAAAGAAATTCTTATAAATTCATCCACAACCGAAACTCATGCGGACGGATTTACATCTCCTGTTCTGAATATCGGCAATGCTGTCAGAACAATTCTCGAATAAAAATAATAATACCGCAGGCAGATTTTTCTGTCTGCTATTGTTATTTGTTTAAT
>JAFYUD010000033.1 GCA_017549665.1 Clostridia bacterium
CAAAGTACGGACTCAACACACTGAAAAAGATGTGTGAAGCAATCGGCTAAACCCTTCATTGAAAGGTTTATAATAAATAAAGAAATAATTTTAAGGAGTGTTTCCTAAATGAAGAAAAAGATTTTAGCACTTATTATGAGCATTGTGATGCTTGCAACATTTGCAGTACCTGCTTATGCTCTTGACCTTGGCGGTCTCCTTGGCGGTGGCTCAAGTGAAGAAGATGCAGGCACAGGACTCGATGTTGAGGATATCCTTGCTTCAGATGCAATGCAGGATATCATGGCTTCAGACGGTGTTATCGACATTACAAACGTTGTTATGGATCTCATCTTTACAGTTGGTTCAATTGATATCATGGCTATGGGTAAAGACAGAGCTGTTGAGTTTGTTCAGAATCTTATCGATCAGGTCGGTGGAATTCTTGTTGACACAAAGACAAACGTTGAAGTTTTTGCTGACAACCCCCTTGATATCGTAGATAACCTTTTCGGTCTTAACATCGGTGATACTATTCTTCCCGACGAGGATGAAGACGATGAAATCGATGAAGATGAGCTTGTTGTTGACCTCGGTGACGTTGACGGCGACGGTAAAGTTACAGCAGCAGACGCAAGACTTGTTCTCCGCAGAGCAGCTCTCCTCGTAACATTCACAGTTGAGCAGGATTGGCTTGCAGACGTTGATGATGACGGCGACGTAACAGCTAAGGATGCAAGAATCATCCTCAGAGTTGCAGCAGGACTCGAAGAGTTCGAATAATCAGACAAAATAAAAGGCGGCTCATGGAGCCGCTTTTTTTTGACTGTCGATAAAGTGACAAGACCATACATAAAGCAAAAAATAAATACATTGATTGAAGGTAATAAAAAGAATGAGACAAAAAAGCAATGAGTGTATTTATGAATATGTCCGTTATCTTTATGTATTTTGCGTGTTTTCGCCCTCTCGGAGTACCTTTGTACGCCTTCGGAGCGAAGAACACGCAATCTTGTCTGCTTTCTCAACAGTCTCCCATGTTGTCGAAAAGTATTTTCCGACAACATGAAAGCGGCTCATAGAGCCGCTTTTTTTGTTGCTTATTCGGATTTTGTTTCTTCTTTGTTCTCTATTACATCTCTGAATACAACGAATTTCTGGAAAAGATATTCTGTAATCAGATTTGCAATCATTGTTACTGCAAGAATCAGATAATCAACAATGGGATTTTCAGCGGCATTGAATCTCTCTGCTGCCATGTTTCCGAGAATTGTTGAAACAGGAGTAAATACAGCGTAGAATGCAGCAACCTTAAGCATCGCAACAGGTACATTGCTTGCTGATTTGAAAGTGAATTTTCTGTTGAGAGTGAAGTTCCATAAAACAGAAAGAATCAGCGCAGGCAGATAGCATGCCCAGTATGAAAGCTCTTTGTCAAAAAGTCTGGGAGGTAATTCTGTCAGTAATGTAAAAGACAGAGTCTGAATCAATCCTGCTGATGTAGAGAATAATACAAATTTTATTACCTGAATAATGTTTTCCTTTTTTGAAACGGAAGAATTGTTTTCACTCATACACAACACCCTTTATTATAATATATAATACATAATAACATATATTTTTCCAATTGCAACAAAAATTAAAAATAATAAGAATTTTCTAACATGTATTTTGTAATGGTTGGTCATAAAATATTGTTCAGAACAAAAAGACCGCAGAAAACTGTGAAATGTCTTAAAATTTTTATTGATATTATGCAATATTACAAATACCATAACTCCATTGAAGAAATAAAGCACATTGCTTCTGAACAAGAATCTGACTACCGCCAAGGAAATATTCAGCCATCGTGCTGCCGACGGTCTTTGAAGTTCTTATGCTGTCGAAGGCATTTCACTCAAGGCGGCAGTTTCCCACCGCCTTGAGGTTAATGTTAGCTGTCAATCACAGAACCGTCCCTAGTCTGGATAACTTTTAATTTTGGAGTATTCTCTTGATTGTTTTTCATAAAATCAAAAAAACCTATCCATAACCTCGAGCAATACGAGCAATAATGTGGAAATTCCAAAACATATAATTACTATGGGCTTCATCTTTTTCTCTAACTTTTTATTTGCATAGCTCTTTTTGCTTACAATAGAAAGCGTAATTACAAAAGATAAAATGAACAACCCAAAACAAACTAATGTTACAGTCATCATAGTTTGTTGAAACAAAAGATTGCTTGTAAAATCCAAAGCATATTTGTATACAACAAAAGAGCCAAAAACTAATACCATAAAAGGGAGTATCCATACCATTGGATTATCGTGATATTTCGCTTTCATATCATAATAAGAATAAATAGAAACTCCTAAAACAACAAAAAATAATAGTAAATATACCCAAAACGGTATTGAAATTATGAACGAATACAAAATAAACACCTCATTCCAGAAATTGTTTGCGTAAAAAATTATCAAACACTGCCATACCTGCAGAAGAACCCATAGTTGCAACGAAAGCTAATGGAATTCCAATTGTAGGTGTTGCTCCAACAATTAACGCACCAACACCTATTGATAAATCTCATTTCATCGGCAAGAGTTTTTAATTGCTGAGTTGATAATCTCTTGATATCTTTCGGACTGTTTATTAATTCAAAATACATTTTATCTCTCTCTGTTGATTCTGAATTCTACTGAACGCTTAAGGTAATCAAGATATTCCTGATCACGGCACATTGATTTTTCGGGGTTGTCGCTTAATTTTGCAACAGGTCTGCCGTTTACATACTGAAGCTTAATAACAATGTTCAGTGCTTTTTCGCATGTGTCATTTGAACAGAATGTGCCGATTCCGAAAGAAACCTTGCTTCTGTCCTTGAAATAGTCATACAGTGCCTGAGCACGGTCAAAATCAAGACCGTCAGAGAAAAGAAGCAGCTTTGTTTTCGGGTCAACACCGTAGCCTTTATAGTGGGCTATTATTTTTTCGCCCCATTCAAACGGATCTCCGCTGTCGTGTCTTGCTCCGCTGAAGTTGTTTACCATTGAACGGTTGAAATCCATAAGGAAAAGGTCAGTTGTGATAGTATCTGTAAGCGTTGTTCCGTTGTCACCCTCATACTCGTCGTACCAGTCACGCAGAGCATAATGGTTTGTGTATGCAAGGGGAATTCTGTCTATGCCCTGATACATCTGCACATATTCATGGGCATAAGTGCCGATAGGAGTAATGCCGTATTTCATTGCAAGATAAACATTTGATGTACCTACGCATTTGTCGGTTTCTGATGTGAGGCGTCGGACAACAACATCCTCCCACTCTCTTGAAAGTCTGCGACGGCAGCCGAATTCAGCAAATTTGAATGTATATGTACCGTCATTGAGCGCCTTGATTTTGGCATCAAGCTTCTTTTCGGCTGAAGCACGAAGAGTCTCGTAGTCATAACGGAGACGGAAATATACTTCGTTGACGATTTCAAGCAGGTAGATTTCAAACTGCATTACGGAGAATAACGGACCGTCAACAACGATCTGTAATTCACCTTCATCAGTGAGGTTTACCGATACATAGTCTCGCATCGGATGCCAGAGCCTGAGAAATTCAACATAGTCGTTCTTGATGAAACGGATTGAACGCATGTAATCAAGCTCTTCTTTTCTGAATTTCAGTGTACAGAGATGATCAACCTGTGCATTGATTTCATCAACCATTTCCTGAGTGAAAACCACATCAGTATTTCTGCATTTGAAATAGTACTGACCTGACAGGGCTGTATGCTTATGAAAAATAACCTGATTCATGTTGAATTTGTAAAGGTCAGTGTCAAGCAATGATTCAATAATCGGTTGAAGCTTCATAATAATACTCCTTTTATGTATCACTTTTTCCTATGTTGCATTTTGAACAAAGTGTCTGAAGATTATCTTCTGTTGTTTCGCCACCTTTTGACCACGGAATTATATGATCAATATGTAATTCAACAGCTGGATTCTTTGCTGGAGATGCACCGCATGCGCAACATTTGAAACTGTCTCTTTTAAGAATCTGATATCTTAATTTGTCTGATATTTTTCTGGTTGATTTTGAATTCCTTTTGTTGTCGTTGTTTTTTGTGCTTGGTTTGCATTTCGGACATTTTCGAAGCCATATATCACATCCGTTTGCATAATATCTGTGACCGCATTCAAGACATTCCATTTCAAAAAATCTTTGATTGTAATGTGTTTCGGATATTCCTTTTAAACCAAGATTTTTCTGGTTGTTTTTATTTATATATCCGGTATCAGTAGTTTTCATTTTGCTAAGACTCCCTGAATCAGATAATATGATTTTCGCCTACGTATTTATATAAACCTCTTTTTATCTGAATAAATATATTAAAATCTTTAAGGCTGCCGACTTTTCCTTTATTTGTCATATTATAACAGTAGTCACTGGGAATAACACTACCTTTATTCCGTCCGAATTTATCATAGACCTTTTGTTTTATTTCTTCAGTTGTAAATTCTGTACCGTATTTTGTTTTCGCAAATGTACATCTTACTTCATTAATAACAGTCATTTTTTTAATCCTTTTTTCTGCTTAATGATGCCACGACTTCACAATGGCTTGTCCTGGGGAACATATCCACGGGAGTGGCTTTCATAACCTCGTAGCCTTTTTCTCTGAGGATTGCGCAGTCACGTGCAAGTGTGGCAGGATCGCAGGAAATGTAAACAAGCCTGTCGGGATCCATCTGTGAAATAGTTTCAAGCAATTCGGGTGCGCAGCCCTTTCTGGGCGGATCGACGATGATAACGTCAGGCTTTATTCCTCTTTCTCTGAGGATTTCTGCCGCCTTGGGGGCATCTCCGCAGATGAATTCCGCATTTGTGATGCCGTTGATTTCAGCATTGATTTTTGCGTCTTCAATCGCTTCGGGAATAATCTCAACACCGATAATATTTTTTACCTTATCAGCCATTGAAAGCCCGATCGTGCCGGCACCGCAGTAAAGGTCAAGAAGTGTATCATTTCCGGTAAGACAGGCATATTCTGCGGCTTTTCCGTAAAGCAGCTGTGCCTGGTCGTGATTGACCTGATAGAAGGAAAGGGGAGAAATTCTCACCCTTACACCGCAGAGAATATCTTCAATATAATCCTCGCCCCAGATTGTATAACATTTTTTGCCGAGAATCACGTTGCTGTCGTTTGTGTTTTCGTTGACAGTTACAGAAACGATATTGCTGCATTCCTTGATAAGGTCAATAATGAGCTGATCTTTCTTGGGCAGATTGTGACCATTGATAACGGCGCAGACCATGATCTGATCGGTTTCAAATGCCTTTCTTATGTAAATATGGCGCAATAACCCTTTGTGAGTTTCTTCATTATAAACGGTTATTGCGTTTTTCTTTATCCACTTTTCAAAAACATTGAGGATTTTTGCAAATTCCTTCGGCTGCAGCATACAGTCACGGCAGTCAATCACACGGTGGCTGTTGGGTGCAAAGAATCCCATTGAAATGCCGTTTTTGTCACTTCTTACGGGGAACTGAGCCTTGTTTCTGTAACGGTTTGTTCTTCCGGAACGGATGATTTCATCAGTTCTGATGTCAATATGTCCGATTCGTTCAAATGCATCCTGAACACGCTGCTGTTTCATTTCGCATTCTGCGTTGTAATGCATATGCCTGAAAGCACAGCCTCCGCATTTTGCAAAAACCTCGCAATCAGGTGCGATTCTTGAAGGTGCGGCCCTGAGGATATGCTTTATTTTGCCGATTGCATAATTCTTCTTTGTTTTTATAATGTGGCATTCAATAAGGTCACCGATTGCCGTATTGGGAACAAAGACAGCAATGCCGTCATAGTGACCGACTCCGCTGCCTTCTGTTGTGATGCCTGTTATTTCAATTTCTATATCCTGATTTTTTACAAGAGGGTATTTGTCCATAATAAAAAGTCCTGTCGGTTAAAAGAATCCTGTTATCATATTCATCATCATGTAAAGGAAGATGGGGAGAATAACGCTTGTGACGGAAACGCCGCCACGGTGCTGTATATACATATGGTAGGACATACTGTCAGCTGCAACCTGACGGATTTTTCCGATATCCTTTATGATTTTCTTCTTATAAAAATAATTTCCGAGGAATCCGAATATCACGGTTGTGAGCAATGCTGTTGAAATTGTCATGATGAATGAAGTTATCATGATCGGAGATGTCGCCACATCGAGCATCAGCTCATAGTAATTATCACTCATAATGCCCGAGTCTGTTATGCTCTGCATTTCAGATGCAAGAACAAGGACTGCCTGTTCATATTCTGCGTATGTTTCGGGCTGTAAATTTGCATATACAAAAGTGGGTACGACGGAAGAAAGAAGATAGCATGAGAAGAATATTGCAAGAAGTGCAGTTCCGCAGCCTGTCATCTTTCTGTAGAAGCACCAGAAAACTGAACCGAAAGCCGCAGACCAGTTCCATGAAAGCTTTGAATTATTTTCCTGCATATCAAGGAATTTGCCGATGTATTTATTTGAACCATTCTGTATATACTCTGCTACTTCTGTAACGGGAACATCGTCAATTTTTGTCTCTTCACCGAAAACAGTACGTGCATCTGCAGCATATACATTCTGATAAGGTGAATAATTGTTGGGGTTGAAGGTTTCACCGTAGCCGAAGG
>JAFYUD010000034.1 GCA_017549665.1 Clostridia bacterium
CTGATATTATTGATAATCTTACAAAACAGGGCATTTCTGTGCTTATGGTGAGTCATGATGCGGAATTCTGCGCTCAGTATGCTCACAGATGCGGAATGTTTTTTGACGGTAATATTGTTGCAGAGGGAACGCCACGTGAATTTTTCTCAGGTAACAGTTTTTATACTACTTCAGCAAACCGTATGGCAAGACATATAATTCCCGATGCTGTTACAACCGACGATATTATTATTTCCTGCGGCGGAAAAATTGAAGTAAAAAATGACTCGACAGATGAAATTCTGCCGTTGCCTGAGCCGACAGAGAAAAGTGCATCCTTTAAACCGAAGCCGCTTGAATTATGGCGTAAAATACTTGCCGCAGTATCATGTCTGACAGCTTTCGGCGTGTTTATATATGCTACGTGTATAACTGATTTGTATTCACTTGTCACAGCAGAAGGTAAAGAACAGCTGCTGCTGTACGGTACTTTGTTCGTTGCCTTGTCTGTATTCCTTTTTGCTGTAAGAAGACGCAGTGCTCCGCCTGCTGTTGCCAGGACACCGAAAGAAAAACGTAAGCTGAGTAAACGTACTGTCGCATCATCTGCTGCAGTACTGATATGTATTCCTCTGACAATCCTTGCAGGGATATTTTTCTTTGACAATGAGTATTATAACATTGTTGCATTTCTTGTTCTGACAGAATGTATGCTGCCGTTTATATTTGTTTTTGAGGGCAGAAAACCGAAAGCACGTGAGCTTGTCACAATTGCGGTTATCTGTGCTTTGGGAATTGCAGGCAGAAGTGTATTTTTCATGATTCCTCAGTTTAAGCCTGTGCTTGCACTGACTATAATCGCAGGTGTTGCATTCGGCGGAGAGGCAGGCTTTCTTGTGGGGGCAGTAACCATGCTTACGTCAAACATGCTCTTTTCACAAGGCCCGTGGACACCATGGCAGATGTTTGCAATGGGTATAATCGGTTTTCTTGCAGGTATACTTTTCAGAAAAGGATTCTTCCGCAGAAGCCGTGTCCCTCTCGCAGTATTCGGAGCATTCTCGGCAGTTGTGATTTACGGCGGAATAATGAACCCTGCCGCAATATTTACGGTTGCATCGCAATCGATAACAGCAGAAACAATTCTTGCTTACTATATTTCAGGTCTGCCTATGGATCTTATTCACGGCTTCTCAACAGCATTATTTATTATGCTGGCAGGTGAGCCGATGCTTGAAAAAATGGACAGAATAAAAGTCAAATACGGAATTACTGAATAATTTGCAGAAAGAAAAAGCGGTATCGTTCAGATACCGCTTTTGTTCATATATGTCTGATTTTCGCTTTGTTCCTGGGGGGAATACGCTCGTATTTTACATCGGGATGACCGATAACAAGGCATGTAACGGGACTGTGACCGTCAGGTGTGGGAAGCTTTTTTGAAATTTTCGGTGAGAATTTTGTTGCGGCAATAAAGAAACCGCTGTACAAAACACCAAGCCCCAGACTTTCTGCCATAAGCTCCATGTATGATGAAGCAAGACAGGGGGATGTCTTTCCTTTTCCGTTGACCACAATCACAAGGGGAGCGCCCTTGAAAAAGAAATTGTCATCAATTGTGCTGTTTTTGATGTAAGAGGAGAGCTTGCCTCCGAATTTCTGCACTTTCCTGAAAAGAGTTACTGCATCTTTTTCCAAATCTGCAATGGAATCAGTAATAACCGTGAATGAAAAATCCTGTGCATTTGTGCCTGTGGGACAGTATCTGCCTGCTTCTATGATTTTCATTATATCCTCATTACTGACCTTTTCGTCAGTGAATCTGCGCACAGACCGTCTGCTTTTCATAAAGCCAAGAAGGTCATCACTGTCAATGACATCATAAGCTAAAGCTTTTTCTTCCTGTATTTTGCCGTATTTCGGAACAGAAACCGCATTAACGGGGCATATAGCATAACAGTGACCGCAGAGAATACATCTTTCATACAAAAACTGTGCCTTGCCGTCAACAAGTGCGAGCTTTTCGCTGACACAGTCACGGACACATTTGCCGCAACCGATGCAAAGCTCTTTATTTATAATAACAGGCTTCATATCATGATTCCTTTCAGAATAATTCATTTAAACCAGTGCATCTGCAGGTGCGTTTTCAGGCAGCCAGCCTGTAAAACCGAGTTCAGGCAGTGATGCGATAACAGCCATGTCTTCTTCTGACAGCTCAAAGTCAAAAATCTGTGCGTTTTCTGCAATTCTTGCAGGTGTAACTGACTTTGTAAGCACATTAAGACCTGACTGAAGAACAAATCTGAGACATACCTGTGCAACGCTCTTATTGTACTTTTCTGCAATTGCAGCAAGAGTTGCATCACCGAGTACAGCGCCGCAGCCAAGAGGGCTGAAAGCCTGAACAAGCATACCCATTTCCTGAGAATATGCTACTGTTTCACTCTGTGTGTAGCCGGGGTGGAATTCAATCTGATTTACCATAGGCTTGATATCACAACGCTCAGCAAGTGCGTCATAATGCTTTTTCTGGAAATTTGAAACACCGATAGCACGGATTTTTCCTGCCTTGTATGCGTCTTCAAAAGCTCTCCATGTGGATGCGTTTATATCCTTCCAGTCGGGAGATACCTTTTCAACGCAGGGCCAATGGATAAGATAAAGATCAAGATAATCAAGTCCCAGATTCTTAAGTGAGATATCAATTGCTTCAGAAGCCTTTTCATAGCCTCGCATTGTTATCCAGTGCTTTGTTGTTACAAAAATTTCGTCTCTGCTGACGCCTGATGCCCTGATGCCGTCACCTACAGCTTTTTCATTGCCGTATACAAAAGCTGTGTCAATATGACGATAACCGACTGTCAGAGCCTCCCTGACAGCATTTTTTGCAATATCACCGTCAGGTGTAAGGTAAGTGCCGTAGCCGACACAAGGTACATGCACACCGTTTGAAAGTATAAATGTATCTGTAAGCTTATTCATGAAAATCTCTCCTTAAAAACTTTATGTTAAGATTTTAGCATTAAAACGATTGTATTTCAACAGGTTTATATGGTTTATCAGTAATTAGCATTGACAGTGTCACCAATTGCTTTTAAAAGTGAATCCTCGTGTGTGGAAGGCAGGTCGCAATTATAGTGCCATATCATTACACCGCCAAAACCGTTTCTGATAGCATAGTCTGTTTTTTGACTGACAACCGAAGGAGTATTGAACCAGAAATCCTTATTTATTTCGTCGCAATGATACCAACCGTTTTCATCTATACTGCCATAACAACCGTTATAACCGTACCAATAGGTTGACATATCCGTAGGTCTTGCATAAAAAGGAATACCGACATTGACTTTTTCTACAGGCATGCCACGAAGTCCGATTTTTTCTATAAGATCAACCGTTCCCTCGTAGGTGGCGTGTCTGCCCTCACTGTCAATAAAATCGTAGGTCATAACCTCAAAGCTGTCAATAGCCGCAATGGCTGCATTTGTAAATTTTATGTTCCAGTCGTTTCCTGCAACGCCGAGAGTATATTTATCACCGAGCTTTTTATCAAGAGAAACAAGGAAGCTGTTGTAGTAATGCCATGCTTTAAGAGAGATAGGATATTCATAGTCAAAATGAACACCGTCAAAATCATATTTATCAAGAACGGCAACAATATTATCTTCTAAAACACCGCTTTTAAAAGCCTTGTTGTGTTCTTCACTCTGTGCTTCCATCTGGTCTTCCCACACATCAGAATCTGTGGTGCCCCATGGCCCGATGAGGTTTAGTGTGAGGTGTACATCTCTTTCACCGATTGCTTCCTTCACTTTGCCGAGAACAGTTTCCATTTTTTCTTCGTTATATTCGACCTCACCTTTGCTGTTAAAGGATGCGCATTCGAAAATAATAGCATCGGTGA
>JAFYUD010000035.1 GCA_017549665.1 Clostridia bacterium
CCGGTGTCCTTGACAGAATATTTATAGCCTTTTTTGTGGCCTTCTGTCCGGCTTCGTCTCCGTCATAGGAGAGAATAACTTCATCAGCATATTTGGATATCAGCTTTGCCTGCTCAGGTGTAAAAGCAGTACCGAGACCGGCAATGGCATTTTTAAAGCCTGCCTGATGATAAGCAATGACATCCATATAGCCTTCGCAGAGTATTAATGTCTTGTCAGTCCCCTGCTTTGCAAAATTCAGGGCAAACACTCCGAGACTTTTCTTATATACCAATGTATCGGAAGTATTGACATACTTCGGTTTTGAATCATCAAGGACTCGTCCGCCGAATGCGATTACACTGCCTCTGACATCAATAATCGGAAACATTGCTCTGTTACGGTAAGTATCGATAATGTTACCCTTCTGAGTCTTTTTTGCAAGGTCAGCAGCAACAAGCTCATTTTCCGTATACCCTTTTGACTTCATGTGTCTTATAAGACTGTCCCACTTGTCAGGAGCAAAACCGAGGCCGAAATGACGCACAGTGGAAATATCAAGACCTCTGTCAAGAAAATACTGCAGTCCCTTCTGACCGTCGGGGGTAAAAAGATTACTGTGAAAGAATCTGGCTGCTTCTCTGTTTGCATCAAGCATTCTGCGGCGCATTTTTGCAATGCCGTCATCATACCCGTCAGCAGGAAGTGCAAGACCCGATTTATCGGCAAGAAAACGTACTGCTTCAGAGTAATCGAGATTTTCGATATTCTTTATAAATGTAATAACATCTCCGCCTGCACCACAGCCGAAGCAATAATACGACTGAGTGTTTATATAAACAGTAAATGACGGAGTTTTTTCATTATGAAAGGGACAACGGCCTGTGGCAAGCGCACCTCTTGTACGCAGGTCAACATAAGATGAAACAATATCAACTATATCGTTTCTTTCACGGACGTCTGCAAGAAATCTGTCACTGAAACGCATACATTTTCCCCCTTTCACTTATTATATACTCTTAAAATTCTCGAAATCCTTTAAAAAAATAAAAATTTATTCAATACGGGCATATTTTTCTGAAATTTTGACAGCTTCAAATTTTCCAAGGCTTGAATCGATAAGTTTCGCATTGAAGCTTCCCACATTCGACGCAGGAAGATAAAATTCAACAGTCACGTTTTCACCGAAATCGGTATTTTCCACAATTCCGCCATATTCGGGAATAAGTGAAGAAAGCTTACCGTAATAATTATAGTCACAGGTCACACTCAGCACTGCGCATACGGACATTTTCATTATTCCTGCAGCATCAACTGCAATTTTTGAAGTATGTGAATATGCACGGACCAGACCGCCTGCACCAAGCAACACCCCACCGAAATAACGGGTTGCAACCACAACGCAATCTGTGATATTTTCCTTCAGAAGCACGTCAAGTACGGGCACACCTGCTGTGCCTGACGGCTCACCGTCATCTGAATAACGTCTTGACTGACCGTCACGCAAAACATAAGCATAGACATTATGAGTTGCATCCCAGTGCTTTGTACGTATCATATTGATAAAATCCGTTGCTTCTTCCTGTGTCTTCACAGGTTTAGCGTAGCCTATAAAACGTGAACGCTTTTCAATAAATTCAGCACATGCCTCTTTTTCAAGTGTCAGATAATCGGACATGATAAACTCAACATCCTTTGTAAACAAAAACAGCAACTGCTGTCCTTGTGAAATTTTCCATACACGACAAAAAGCGGCACCGAAATCCCAGTGCCGTTTCTTAAATCGTTAAAATTATTTTTCAAGATTATAACGCTTCTTGAATCTGTCAACACGACCGCCTGTATCAACAAGCTTCTGCTTACCTGTAAAGAACGGATGGCACTTAGAGCAGATATCAACGTGAAGATTTTCTCTTGTTGAGCCTGTCTCATAAACAGCACCGCATGCGCACTTTATCTGTGTCTGTGTGTAGTTAGGATGAATACCCTCTTTCATTACTATTCACCTCTTTCATATTCGTTACATAACGCACATATTGTATCACAACAAATCAAGAATTGCAACATTATTTTCTAAAAAAATTAAAACTTTTTTATTTTTTTGGAAGTAAAATTTGTTAAAAAATTAATTTTGCTTATGTTTCACCAAATAATCAAAATATTTTTGTCCAAAATTGTTGACAAATCACAAAAAGCATGATACAATTATCATTGTACAATAATATCAATTGTGGAGAACTAAATATCGAATATGGCTAACACACCTGTCACAAACGAATATTCCGACAATGAGCTTATAGATCTTGTCAGAAAAGGGTCAGACAGTGCATTCAATCTGCTGATATTCCGCTACACAGGGATGGTTTCCTTACTTTCAAAAAAGTATTTTTCCCCGTCTCTTACAGCTGATGACTGGTTTCAGGAGGGCATGATAGGTTTTCTTGATGCCGTCCGTACATTCAGTATCGACGGCGGTGCTTCGTTTGCTACATACGCAACGGTGTGCATACGTAACAGACTTAATTCTTCCCTGAAAAAAGCAAAAAATTCAGCTGCCGTACAGGCTTCGGATTCTATTGTTTTCGATTCTGATATTATTCCCTCCGTGGATTCACCTGAGGATAACTACATTGAAAATGAAAATTATCGTGTTTTCACTCAGTCTGCATTCAGCCGTCTGTCTGAAACTGAGCAGAAGGTAATAGGTTATTATCTGGCAGGTTTTTCTTACACGGAAACAGCATCTATTCTCGGCATAAGTGAGAAGTCCGTTGACAACGCACTGTGCAGAGCAAAAAGCAAATTAAAAAAATCCCTCGGCACTCATTGAACAGTTCCGCATTATGCGGTTGTTATATATGCCCGTCTCATCAGGAGCGTTGTTAAAAATGGAACGGTGCGAATCCGTCACGTGGCAATAAAAAAATCAAGCGAGGTACTTGACTATGTACGAAGACAAAACACTCATCTGCAAGGATTGCGGAAACGAATTTATTTTCTCAGCAGGTGAACAGGAATTCTATGCTGAAAAGGGTCTTGAGAACGAACCCCAGCGTTGTAAAGAATGCCGTGCAGCTCGTAAGCAGAGCAGAAACGGTGAACGCAAGTTCTACACAACAGTTTGCAGAGAGTGCGGCGGAGAAGCAAGAGTTCCCTTTGAGCCCAAGAGTGACAAGGGCGTCCTTTGCAGTGCATGTTTTGAGAAACAGAAGGCAGCTAGCGAAGAATAATTTTGGCGATATATTTACAAAATCCGGAGTCGGCTTACCGACTCCCTTTTTTTGCACCTTTTTTTCAGTAATAGTATTCCTCTGTCGGTGCAGACTATGTATGGTGATTATTATGCAGAGCTTTATAGCAGCATTGATTGCATTCTTTTCGATGCTGACTCCATTTATAAAAACAGACAAAACCGAGCAGAGACAATTTCAGCTGCCTGTAATTATGTATCATCATATTTCCGAAAACACTTCCCTGCTGAATGACTATGTCATTACACCGCAGGAATTTGAGAATGACATAAAGTACCTGTCAGACAACGGATACAGCTCAATATCTGCGTTTCAGCTTGTAAACGGAGATATTCCCGAAAAATCCGTAATGATAACCTTTGACGACGGTTTTCTCAGCACTTACAAGTTTGCTTTACCTGTACTGAAAAAATACAATATGACGGCCGTATGCGCCGTTATAGGCTCATTGACACAGGAATTCACCCTGCACCCCGATTTCGTCTCAGACTGCGCTTATATGGACACAGACACTGTCAGAAAGCTTACAGCATCAGGTGTGTTTGAAATTGCATGTCATACGTTTGATATGCACTCTCTCGGCATACGGAAAGGCTGTGCGGAAACTGCAGATGAAACTGACGATGAATACAGAAAAGTCCTGACAGATGACCTTGCACGTTTCGGAAATTTTTATGAACAGATATTTGACGCTTCCACAGATATTATTGCATTCCCCTACGGAGAATATTCACAGAAAACAGTTGATATCGCACACGACATAGGATATACTGTCATGCTGACCTGCGATGAAAAAGTCAACCTCATAACAACCGGCAGTGATTATTATGTACTGGGAAGATTCAACCGTCCTCACGGAAAACCAAGTGCTGAATTTTTAGGCAATATACTCCATCAATAAAACTGACTACAAAAAAACATCCGGACTCAGAGAAATGAATCCGGATGCATTTTTATCTTGATAATTTACCGTTACTGTAGTTATAGCCTAAAGCATCAACAGTAGACTGTGTAAGAGTATCATACACGTATATATTGATACCGTGAGAAATTTTCGTCTGATCGCTTTTGTTTGAATGAATCTTTTTTGTATAAACACATACGGGAGTAATCTCCCCTGTTTCCTCATCCAATACTTCATCAATGGCTCTTTCTTCAATATCAACAAAGGCAGTGTCAAATCTGCTGAGCTTCACAGACTTTGTAAAGCTTTCGGACTTACACTCGTTGTAATATTCAACTTCACCGTCTCTTACAACCCACATACCGCCTGCGGTATACTCATCCTCACTGATTCCCAGCTTGTCAAAGAACTTCTCAGCATTTTTTCTGACATTTTCAGAAAGCTCACTGAAATCATTCACAGACTCTGTAATTACGGTCACATATCTTTTGTTTCCGATGATTTCTGCGTAAGTATTAAGATTCTTCTGCTTCTTGACTTCGGTATTATAAACCTGTGCATAATGAACATCAGCATCACTGTCCCATGATGAGTATAAGGGATCGCCTCTTCTGTCTGGAACATCATAATTTGCACTTAAAAGATCTCCGAAGAAATGTGTGACCTTTGTATTACCGAGATGATTAAGATGCTGACTGTCTGCAAAGTCAGTCTTGAAATCAATCGCAAGCACATCTTTATAATCAGTTACAAAATTATAGAAAGGAACATTATACTCATCAAAAATCAGCTGTACGGTGTTGTATAAGCCCTCATGGAATATATCTGCATCATAAGGAATTACAGTAGCAATCAGAGGGATATTCTTACTCTGTGCAAGCTCGATTATCTTTCTGAGATATTCCTCATTCTTCTCTGAAATCTCGTTATAAACCTCAACACCTGTAAGATCTTTTTCCTTTACTGCTGCGGAATTGTAATAGCAATAAAAGCCTTTATGATTTTCGTACATTTCCTTATTTGCCTGATAGGGATAAAAATCAGTTTTTTTAAGGTCTGAATATTTTGAATGATACTGAAGCACCTCAAAGAAATACTGATAACCGGCCTTTTCCATATCAAAGCTTGTTTTTATTGCATCAATCTTTGTCTGAGACCACTTAAGACCGTAAGTATTCTTGATCGCATAGCTTGTGTCACCGTATTCACCCGTATATGACAAGGTGAACACATCAAGAATAATTACCTGCGGGTTCTGTGTTTTCAGTGCCTCTTCAAGATAATAATAGGTGTTCCACAAAGGCTGTGCAGCACCGCAGAGATTATATGCGGCATATCCGTATTCTTTCCACAGGACAGCAGTATTGAAGCCCTGATAGATATGACTGGAGCCGAGCACAAGCACATCAACAGTATTATCTTCCTGTTCATAGAACATTTTCATTTTGAAAACACTGTCAAGATACTTAAAGCTGTATACATTATAAAAGCTCAGAAATGTAAAAACTACTGCAAGCAAAAAGGCTGTGATCTTAAAAAAATTCTTTTTCATCGTAAGCACCGCCTTTAAAACTGGAAGTATATGAACTGCTGGGCATCATAGCTGTAACCGTATGCACCGAAAATCACCACAACGAAAATCAGCACAAAGATTATAAGTCCTCTTACCCAGAAATTCTGATTATCCGCAATATTTTCAAAACGGATATTTCTCTTGTATTTAAGATAATCTACAAACAGCATTGCTGCCATTGCGATTATCAGGATGTTCATTTCCTGTCTTTCAAGACCGATTGAATATATAACTCCCGTGGTCAGCGCCCATGGATTGAGATGAGTAAATATTCTCGCAATATAATCAACTGCAATTGTGATTGTATCTGCTCTGAAAAATACCCATGCAAGACATGTAAGAACAAATGTGATAAGCATCTGAACAAGCTTGTAGGAGGTTGCATCAGTTTTCACATTCAGCTTTGCTGTAAGCTTGTTTTTGATCGGCTTTGTAATATCACCTATAATCTGATAAGCACCGTGAAGTCCGCCCCATGCAATATATGTCCAGTTTGCACCGTGCCACAATCCGCTGGTAAGAAAGATAATCATGGTGTTGACATATTTTCTGAACGTACCCTTTCTGTTACCACCGAGAGGAATGTAGAGATAATCCCTGAACCATGTGGACAGAGAAATATGCCATCTGCGCCAGAATTCCTTGATCGACATCGCAAAGTAAGGAGTGTCAAAGTTATCCATAAGCTCAAAGCCCATTATCTGAGCCGCACCGACTGCAATTGTGGAATAGCTTGCAAAGTCACAGTAAATCTGCACTGCAAACAACACAACAGCAACCACAAGCTCAAATGAGCCGTATGCATAATAAGTATCAAAAACCGTATTTACAACCGTTGCGGCTCTGTCTGCAATAACGACCTTCAGGAAAAATCCCCACATCATTATCATAAAGCCTTTTACAATACGCTCATAATTCCGGACATTGATTTTGTCTGTATTCTTTATCTGATTGAGAAGCTTGTCAGACCTTTCGATAGGACCTGCCACAAGCTGAGGGAAGAATGACACAAAAAGTGCATACTTAAAAAGATTGTACTCTACTTTGACTTTCTTTCTGTACACATCAATAACATATCCCAGTGCCTGGAATGTATAGAATGAGATACCGACGGGCAACAGAAGACTGAATTCAGTTTCAACAATCTCAATTCCCACTTTATCAAGAATAAGATTGAGATTATCTATAGCAAAGCCGAGATATTTGAACATAAACAGAATCGCAAGATTGACGGTTATACCAAAGCCGAGCGTAAATTTCCGCATAAACTTTCCGCTTTTTCCCGATTCATCGTCAAACATATTTATGATTATCGAGCTAAGATACGTCACAAGAGTGGAAAATGCAATGAGTATCGCATACTCAATATTCCAGCTCATATAGAAATAATAGCTTGCCCCAAGAAGCCATATATATCTCAGCTTCTTAGGTACAATAAAATATATCAAAAGCACTACCGGAAAAAACACCAGAAAATGAATTGAATTGAATTGCATTTCAGATTATCCTTTAATTATAAATAATATATCAATTTATATTGTATTATAAAAAAAGCGCAAAATCAAGACAAAAAAAGAGAAGCAGAGCATTTTTTTACTCTGCTTCAAAATTTTATTTGTCAGTAATTATCTGATGCTGTTGTAAAGGTTGTAGATAGCACCGTAGATATCTGATGCTGCGTTAGCACCGATTGATGTAAGACCCCAGCTGTCTGCGAATGAGAAGTCAGCCTTAAGTCTGAAGAATACGAAATCGTTGTCAGCCATGATGTAGCCGAGAGCGTCATTCATAAGGTCGAATACAAGGATGTCGTCACCTTCATCAGCCATTACATCGTATGCACAATCAAGAGCGAAATCAGCCATATTCTCGCCGCCTACGATAAGCTCTGCATATGTCTCACCGGGGCAAAGAACAACCTTGATGTTCTGACCGAGTTCCATGTAACCGATTTCTGTAGCAGCTGTAACGTTGCCTTCTTCATCTTCGTACATTACGTTGTTAGCAAGTGAAAGCTTACCGAATGCTTTGTAAACACCGTTTGTAACTGCAACCTGCATAGCCTGAAGTCTGATGTTGAGGATAGGTTCAACTTCCTGAGCAGCAACTGCTGTCCAGCCTTCGTACCATACTGTGCAATCTTCGCTTTCAAGCATTTCTGCTGTGTAATCGTTTGTGTAAACTTCGCCTACAGCGTATGCAGCAGCAATTTCAGCTTCGTTCATACCTGTTGCAACTGCAAGAAGGATATTACCGATTTCATGACCGTAACGTACTGTTGACTCAACTCTGTCAAGGTCAAGACCGTCATTTGAGTAATGCTGATCTTCTGTGTATGTGCCTACTGCACCTTCCATGAACATGTAGTTGTAACCTGCGTCGTTGAGTGCTTCTTCGGTATAGAATACGAAGTCAGAAGTGATAAGCTGTGTGCCGTAGCCGATGCATTCGGGATGAACACCGAAGTTTGAAATAATTGTAGCAGCTGAACCGTCGAAGGGCTTGAATGTGAGACAGTATGCATCATTGAGCATGATATCGGGATCTGTACGGTCACGCACATA
>JAFYUD010000036.1 GCA_017549665.1 Clostridia bacterium
ACGGGATTTCCGCAGTAAGGACAGCTTGTGGCACCTGTTGTTTCATCGGCAACAATTTCACCGCCGCAGGAATTACAGCCGTAGACTTTCATTCCGTCTGTCTCCCCTGCTGCCCATTCATTATTTTCTGAATTCCATTCTATCTGTTCAACAGTACCTGCTGTTTCAATGCCGGCACCCTGAGGGACAGAATCAATATCAAATTCCGTATCGCAATAAGGACATTTGAGTTTCTGTGAACCTGTATCAAATTTTACGGCACCACCGCAACAGGGACACTTCTGTTCCATTAAAGTTGCCAAGGTTATTCAACTCCTTGTTCAGAATTAGTTTCAAGAACATCATAAATTCTTGTAAAAAAGCCTTTTCCTTTTTCAGGTAAGATGTGAGTATCTTTAATTGTAAGGAAATCATCTCTGAATCTGATTGTGATTGAAGCTGTCGGTGCATCGTCAAGAATCAATTCCGTTGTCGGAAGTTCTTTCCATCCCAAGGTTCCACACTCTCTGCATATATCCCTTATCTGAGTTATTGCAGAATACGGTACGGTGACAGTTTTTGTGGTTTCGGAAAATTCATCAGCTTTTTTTGATGTAACGACAACTGTGACAATCTGATTTTCATCAACAGTCATATCATAGCTGATATATGAATTCTCCATTCCCCCGCCATAGTAATATGAACATCCCGTAATGTCATAAGTCGGGTCATATTCCATACCGGGACCGTCAAGAATATGTTTATCTCTGTTAAAGAAAGAAAACAAACACACCGCAATCACCCCTACAACAACACCGACAACAATCAGTATCAGAATCAATCTGTTTTTCTTAAAGTCTGCCATCAGGCCTTCTGAGCACCGCATGACTGACAGAATGCACCGCCGTCATTTGTTGCACCGCAGAACTGACAAACCCAACCCTGCATTGCAGGCTGCTGAGGAGCAAATCCCTGCTGAGGCTGACCATAAGGTGCCTGCTGAGCATAGGGATTCTGCTGAGGTGCAAAACCACCCTGCTGCTGATACATATTGGGCTGAGGTGCATATCCGCCCTGAACAGGCTGCTGATACATATTCTGCTGAGGTGCGAAACCTTGCTGAGGCGCATAACCACCCTGAGGAGCGTAGCCCTGCTGAGGTGCATAACCGCCCTGAGGAGCGTAGCCGGGCTGAGGCATACCCATGCCCATTGCAGCGGCACCCATACCCATTGCACCCATGCCGGCATTGTTCATATTTGGAACAACACCTCTGCCGGGAACAAGATAATTCATAGCTTCAACAGCCATCTGCTGATATTTGTTGTATTCCATTGAACCCATACCTTCAACACGGAAGTTATTGAGTTTTACGCTGAAATCATCAAAATAGGGATTGTTTACTGCAAAATCAAGATAGAAATCATAATAGAACTTATATCTGGGAGGAGTATAGCTTACTCTCTGCCCGTCTTTGCCCTGTGTATAGATTTCATCCTTATCTTCTTCAACTCTGAGACCACAGTTCATAATGCTTGAAAGTGCCTGAACATCAGGATTTTCATCTGACCATGAGCCGGGTTTTGAGCTTGAAATCACAAAATTACCGTTTGCTGTATCAATGTAGATCTTTCTGCCTTCACCAAAAGTCATTGATGAACGGAATGATGCAAGATTACCCTTGTTAGCTTCTCTGTATGCGAGCTGCTGCTTGATTTCTTCAAGAGTTGAGCTTCTTCTGTCGCTGAAAAGAGGTGAAAGGAGTTTTGCACAGTCCTTACACATATTGCCGTCTTCAAGTTTTCTGTTACCGAGAAGTCCTATTTTCTCTCCGCATATATCACAGAATTTTTTATCAAAAAGTCCCATTGTTATTTCTCCTTTTTGTAAATTGATATTTATTATTTAAGCTTTTTTGTTTCCGCAGTTCATACAGAAATTGCCTTTATTTACAGCACCGCATGAGCAGGTCCATTCGTCTGAAACGGGCTTTTTATTACCGCAATTCATACAGAAATTGCCCTGATTTGTTGTTCCGCAGGAACAGGTCCAGCCTTCTGCAGGAGCCGGTTTCTTGTTTCCGCAGTTGGGACAGAAATTACCTGTTGCAGTAGCACCGCATAAACAGTTCCAGCCGTTTGCGGGAGCCTGTGCAGGAGCCTGAGCCTGCTGCATCTGCTGTTGCTGCTGACCCATAGCATAAAGGTTCTGCACCTGAGCAGCATTCATCATATTTCCTGCCATACCCATTCCCATAAAACCTGTCATTGCACCTGCAGTATTGCCTGCCGCAATTTTCTGTGCTTCGGCATTCTGTGTAAGCTGATAACTCGCACCCATTGACGGGTCTGTCATAATGACTGTTCTCTTGAGCTGCTGAATTTCGTCTTCGTCTTCCTTGGGCATTGAAATTGAGTTGATTGCTACGTCAACGAGCTGAAGACCTTTGATTGCACCCCAGTTGGGAGCAAGAACTTCATTTATTGCTTCATAAAGCTCTGCTGTGTGAGCAGGTACTGCGCTGTATCTGATACCAAGCTCTGAAATCTTTCCGAATGCGGGAAGAAGAGCCTTGAGGAAGTCTGATTTGAGCTGAGGTGTGATTTCTTCCGTTCTGTATTCATCTGTAACGTTTCCGCTGATTGCTGAATAGAAAAGAAGAGGGTCTGAAATCTTGAAAATATATGTACCGTTGCAACGGATTGTTGCATCATAGTCAATTCCTCTTGCCTGGTCAATCATTACTCTGAACGGAATGGGAGTCTGTGTGCCGAAGAGATTGTTCATTATGTTCTTTGTGTTGAAATAATAAACTCTCTGGTCTCTGCCGGCATCACCGCCGAAAGTAAATCTCTTACCTACTGTTTTGAAGGTTTCTTTAAGGCTTTCACCGAGCTTACCTGTGAAAAGGCTGGGCTCAGATGAAGTATCGTATGTAAATTCACCTGCTTCTGCGCAGAATTCAACAATCTTGCCGTTATCAACGATAATCATACACTGACCTTCGTTGACTACAATGCCTGAACCGTTTGAAATTACATTATCGTGACCCTTTGTATTTGATGAACGGGAACCGACACTCTTTCTGCCCTTTACAACAAGAGTTTCGCTGTC
>JAFYUD010000037.1 GCA_017549665.1 Clostridia bacterium
ATGATGAATTAGGACTCAACAAGCAGGTAGGCTTTGATTATCTCACAGAAAACGCAACATACAACATCCTTGACTGCAGTGAAGATTCAATCACTGTCAAGTCATACGAGGTTGGTGCTGACGAGCCTTTCAACAGCTTCACAATCACAAAGACTTCTGCTCAGGGCGGTCACAAGACTGAAACCGGCTATTTCCAGACAATGTGGAACAAGCTTGTAAGAAAAATCAGCTCAATCTACGCACTGTTCAACAACATCGGCGTTTACTCAGACCTTAAAGCAGACGGCTTTGATGTAAATCTTTTCGATGTCATCACAGGTAAATAAAAATTTATCCCGGCTCTGTCCGGGATTTTTTTATGTCTTCTTATTTTTATATTGTAATTATAATTAATTTCTGTTAATATGTAATTGAATATTATTCCGGAGGGAAAACTATGATTTCATTTATTCAGGACAAAAAAATACTGAAGCTTGACACAAAAAACACAAGCTACGTTATCGGCATATTTGATCAGGATTATCTGCTCAATCTTTACTACGGTGCAGCTATTCCCGATTGCAATCTCTGGGGAAACATGAAAAGAATCCACAATGCGTCTTTCAGCCCCTCAAATCAGCACATTCCCAATGAAACATTTTCAACAGACGTTGCGCCTATGGAATACGGCTGCAACGGCAGCGGCGACTTCCGTATCTCAGCACTTGCTGTAAAAAATCATCACGGAAACACTGTTACAGATGTCAGATATGTCAGCCACAAAATTTACAAGGGCAAGCCTGACATTTCTCCCCTTCCTCACACATATACAAACAACAATGATGAGGCAGACACTCTTGAGATTCTCACTGTTGACAAGGTTACAGGTGTGAATGCTGTTCTTTACTACACTGTTTTCCACGACCTTGATGTAATCACAAGAAGCGTTAAAATCATCAACAACGGCGGTGAAGCAGTTGACGTTGAAAGAGTTTTCAGTATGTGTGTTGACCTGCCCACAATGGATTTTGATCTTATCACACTTTACGGCAGACACGCTAAGGAAAGAAGCCGTGAACAGCGCAGACTTGCACACGGCATTCAGGGTATTCAGTCAAAGCGAGGCGCATCAAGCCATACTCAGAATCCCTTTGCTGCTCTTCTCAGACACGGCGCAGATGAAGATCAGGGCGACGCATACGGCTTTAATCTCGTATACAGCGGCAACTTTGAATTCAGCGTAGAATGTGACTTCTCAGGCACATCACGTATCATAATGGGTATCAATCCCACTGATTTTTCATGGCATCTTGAAAGCGGTGAAAGCTTCCAGTCTCCCGAAGCTGTGCTTGTTTACACAGACAAGGGTCTCGGTGAAATGAGCCGTATTTTCCACAGATTCTATATCAGCAATCTCGTAAGAGGTAAATATAAGACTGAAAAGCGTCCTCTTCTTATCAACAGCTGGGAGGCTGCATATTTCGACTTTGATACAGACAAGCTTGTTGCCTTTGCCGAAAATGCAAAAGAGCTCGGAATTGATATGCTCGTTATGGACGACGGCTGGTTCGGTAAGCGTAACGATGATACAAATTCACTTGGTGACTGGTATGTCAACGAAAAGAAACTCCCCGGCGGTCTGGGTGTGCTTGTAAACAAAGTCAATGCACTTGGCATGAAGTTCGGTATCTGGTATGAGCCTGAGATGATTTCTCCCGATTCTGACCTTTTCAGAGCACATCCCGACTGGTATGTTCATGTACCCGAAAGAGAATCTTCAATCGGCAGACATCAGTATGTTCTTGACGTATCAAGAGAAGATGTACGGGATAACATCTGGAATCAGATGTACGAGGTTCTTTCAAAGAACAACATCGCATATCTCAAATGGGACTTCAACCGTAATATCTCAGAAGCCGGCTCAGCACTTCTTCCCGCTGACAAGTCAAAGGAATTCTTCCACCGTTTCATTTTAGGTACTTACGACCTTATGAACAGACTTGTCACAAACTTCCCTGACATTCTCTTTGAAAACTGCTCAGGCGGCGGCGGTCGTTTCGATCCCGGTATGCTTTACTATTCACCTCAGATATGGACAAGTGACAACACTGACCCCATGGAAAGACTTTCTATCCAGTTCGGCACATCACTGTGCTATCCCGCATCAATGATGGGCGCTCATGTTTCAGACTGCAGAAGAACAGGCTACGAAACAAAGGGCAATGTTGCACTCTGGGGCACATTCGGTTATGAGCTTGACCCCACAAAGCTCACTGCTGACGAAAAAGAAATCGTAAAGCAGCAGGTAAAGGATTATCACAAGTATTACGATATCATCCACTACGGTGATCTTTACAGACTTACAGACCCCTATTTCGACAGCTACAAATGTGCATGGAGCTTTGTTTCTCCCGACAAATCAGAAGCACTCGTTACTTTTGTTGTCATCCGTGAGAAATTCTGCGACGTACGTTACCTGAAGCTCAAGGGACTTGACAGAACAAAGTTCTACAGAAACGAAGAAGACGGCGAGGTTTATTCCGGTGCATTGCTTATGAGTGCAGGTCTCAATATAACACAGAAAGTCAACCGTGACGGTGAAAGCTTTATGCTTCACTTCACTCAGGTAGAATGAGTAAAAGCCCTAAAAACAGAATCGATTCTGTCGATGCTCTGCGAGGTCTTGCGATAGTGCTTATGCTGGTGCATCATTTTCTTTACGATCTTGTAGCATTTCTTGATGCACCTGACTGGCTCTATACTAATCCTGTTCTTGATATTTTTCATTACATTTTTGCAGGGTTATTCATAACACTCTGCGGCGTATCCTCACGATTCTCACGAAGCAATCTTAAAAGAGGTCTTATAACTCTCGGTGTTGCATGCGGAATTTCGCTTGTAACGTATATCATTGATATGCCTATCCGTTTCGGAGTATTGCACCTTCTTGCCGTATGTATGCTGTTTTTCGCACTGACAGAAAAGCTGATAAACAGAATTCCAAGGTGGATCATGCTTGTGTTTTCAGTTGCAGGTGCAGCAATTTCCGCATGGTGCGTCAACAATATTGAAATACAGTCTGAACATCTGTGGATTTTAGGCTGGACATACAAAGGCTTTGAGAGCTTTGACTACTTCCCGATTCTGCCGTGGATATTTGTATTCCTTTTCGGCACATGGGCAGGTTACTATATAAAAGAGCAGAAATTCCCACGGCTGTTTTATACTGCAAAAATCCCCGTATTACCTGCAATCGGCAGACATTCACTCATAATATACATTGTACATCAGCCTGTACTTTTAGGTCTGACAATGCTTATAAAACTTATTGTAAAATAAAAAAATCCGTCCTCGGGACGGATTTTTGTTATCTTCAATTAAAGTCCTGTGAAAAGATTCAGAATTGAATTTGTAAGTGTAAGACCATTGAGAGATATGGGGGCAAGCACCTGAGGAATAAATGCTGACACAACAAAATTCATCTGTCTGAGACCTTCTGTATCAAAAATATCAATTGTCTTCAGCTGTCCTTCCTGAGTATAGATACGGATTTTGCCATATTCTGTTGCATACTCAGAAACAAGATATTCACTGCCGTTATTGGTAACAGTGAACTCTGAATACTCACCGTTTTCGATATACTGTGAGAAGTCCATTGATGTATCAAAGTCCTTCATCATATTTTCCATTTCTGTAATATCTGTACTGCTGAAGCTGATACCGTATGATGACATACTGCCGAGCATCTGATCAAGACTGTCAACTGCAGTCTCATCAAATACTGCGTAAGTATTTGTGGATGTATTAACGATATATGCTGTACCGTCAAGATAAATCATACTCATCTTCATTCTTGCAGAGGAGATGTCCATTTTGGAATCATCGCCGTCACAGCTCATCTTTGCTTCCATTGACTCGCCGCCTGTAAGATTGATTGTACCTGCAAGATAAAACTGCTTTGACTCAAGAGTATCAACAATATGCTTGATAGAAGAGCCGTCAGGTGCAGTTGTTGTTTCGGGCACTGTTGTAGCTTCAGTAGTCATTTCAGTGGTTGTCTCGGGTACTGTTGTTTCAATATGAGAGGATTCCTCTTCCTGATTGATAACAGGCTCATTATTGTCTTCGGTCTTTTCTTTTCCACAGCCTGCAAATGCGAAAATCATTGCAACCGAAATAAAAACACAGATTAATTTTTTCATTTTATTTCACCTCAAAGATATTTATACCATTGTAATATTAACTCAACCTTAACAAATTATATAATATTGGAAATATTTTCATGAATCTGTCTGAAATTAGTACCTGAGTCAGAAGCAAACAACTCAAATTTACCTGTATGTGAGCTGTAATTTCTGACATAGAATGTTGCAGTCTGATTACAGACGCATCCGTATACATTTTCATTTTCAAATGCTGCATTGTTATCTCTGCGCACGGAGTAAAGCCTGCCGTCTGTCATGACAAACAGAAGAATATCATCCTGCGTGATATACATTTTATCCACACCGCTTGCCAGAAGCAACGGAGCATTTTTCTTTACAACATAAAGCGTCTGTGTTGCATCAGTATAATAAACATATTTTCCGTTACTGTCACTGAGCATATCAGCCGCACCCGATGCTACAGTTTCAATTCTGCCTTTTTCATAACGGATTATTTTACCGTCTGTTGCAAGATAAACTATATTCTGAGTGCCTGTCTGAATAAAACGGGTGACATTTCCCGCAACATCAGTCCTGTTGAAATTCTTATCGATATAAAACAATGAACAGCTTCCGTTTTCATCTGCTGCAGAATAGAAGATATCTGTAAGAGATGAAACAACAACGGTAAGAGAGCCTGAATCAACAGCAACCTGCACACCTGAAAAAACAGGTGCAGCCTTGTGAGGAATAAGTCTGACACGGCTCTTTCCGTTCTGAGAAATATATGTATAGCTTCCGTCGTTGAAAACTATACTCTTCATGTCAGATGTGATGTAGAATTTATCTGCAGAAACACCTGAGCATATCTTGGACGTAACATTCCCGTTTTTATCAAGCACATAAAGTGAATTATCACTCTTGAGCGCAAAAATAAATTCTCCGTCATCTGAAACAGCCAGAGGCGTATACGA
>JAFYUD010000038.1 GCA_017549665.1 Clostridia bacterium
AAATCGCACCCTCTCAGGAAGAGGTTAATATGGGCAAGATTGCCGCTCCGCCACCTCCTGATTATAAACCTATAAAAAGGGATATTCCTCTGACAGCACCTGCAGAAGCTCCCGTCAGACCTGTTGAAGCAAATCCGGTTCCCGCACCCGCAAAGCCTGCTGCACCTGTTCAGAAAAAGTCCTCAACAAGAGGATTGTTCCTCAGACTGCCGTCTGCAGATTGTCCTCAGATGCCGACAGTTTTGAGGATGGTTACTGAGTTTTCAGGCCCCACAACAGTACATTTTTATTACGAAGATACAAAAAAATACAACATGGAAACAGGTATAAAAACGTCAGTTACGGCAACACTGTACGGAAAATTGCAACAGCTGCTGGGCAGTAGTAATGTTGTATTAAAAAACTGACAAATTATTGTAAAACTTTGACGAAAAAATGTATTGACTATTATTGCCATTGATATTATTATATTATCTGTATATTTAACTTGGAGGTATGTACTCTTATGAAAACAATAGCTGTACTTACAAGCGGCGGCGACGCACCCGGTATGAACGCTGCTATCAGAGCAGTTGTCAGAACAGGCTGCGAGAACGGAATGAGAGTTCTTGGTATCCGCAGAGGTTACAACGGTCTTATGAACGGTGATATGTACGAAATGAATCTTCGTACTGTATCTGATATTATCCACAGAGGCGGCACAATGCTTTACTCAGCAAGAAGCCCTGAATTCAAGACTGAAGAAGGTATGAAGAAAGCTCTTGACGTATGTAAGGCAAACGGGATTGAAGGCGTTGTTGTTATCGGCGGCGACGGTTCATTCAGAGGCGCAAGAGACCTTTCTCTCAACGGTATTCCCACAATCGGTGTTCCCGGTACAATCGACAATGACATTGCATGCTGTGACTACACAATCGGTTACGATACAGCAATGAACACTGTTATGGACATGGTTGACAGAATCCGTGACACAACAGAGTCACACGACCGTTGCTCAGTTGTTGAGGTTATGGGCAGAAGAGCAGGTTACATCGCTCTTAATTCAGGTATTGCTATCGGTGCAACAGCAATCCTTATTCCTGAAGTTGATTTCGATATCGAAAAAGACGTTATCGAAAGAATGAAGAGAACACAGAAGACAGATAAGAAGCACTTCATCATCATTGTTGCTGAAGGCGTTTCAGAGAAAGTCGGCGGTGTTGCAAATCTTGCAAAGATCATTGAAGAGAGAACAGGCGTTGAGAGCCGTGCAAGCGTTCTCGGTCACGTACAGCGTGGTGGTTCACCCTCACTTCGTGACAGACTTGTTGCAAGCCAGATGGGTAACTACGCAGTTCACCTTCTTATGAAGGGCATCGGTAACAGAGTTGTTGCTATGCAGAAGGAAGAAGTTATGGACTTCGATATTTATGAAGCACTCAACATGCAGAACAAGATTGACCTTGATCTCTACAGATGTGCTCTTGAAATTTCTATCTAAAGAACGAAACAGCCGGCAGAAGACCGGCTGTTTTTTTATATTTAATATTGACTAATATACAAAAATAGTGTATAATCTGTAAGTCAATTAAATTCGGGGTGTAGCGCAGTTGGTAGCGCGCCTGCTTTGGGAGCAGGATGCCGGGAGTTCGAGTCTCTTCACTCCGACCAAAAAAATAAGAACAGCCGTATGGCTGTTCTTATTTTTTTGTTTGAATAAAAGAAACGAGCTCCGTCATTCTGCAAGAAAACAGGCGCAAGCCTGCTTTGCGTTGAGTACGACCGCTGCCGGTGGCAGGGGGAGGGAGTACGAAACGGCGCAGCGGTCAAAATTGTGCGAAGCGAGAGCGAGCAGACAATTTTGGGCACCGCAAGAGGCGGCGAAGCCGAGGATGCCGGAGAAAATGGCTGTTCTTATTTTTTTGTTTGAATAAAAGAAACGAGCTCCGTCATTCTGCAAGAAAGCAGGCGCATGATGCAAAATTTTTATCAGAAAAAAATTGCATTTTATGATAAAATGTACTATAATTATCATAATTAATGCTGATTGGGTGATGATGTGCGGAAACGTATTTATGAAATAATTGAGCCTGCAGAACAAAATGATAAATTAAGTGCTGCGTATGATTTTCTGATGATGGCAACAATAATTGCAAGTATAATTCCTCTTGCATTCAAAACGAATAATGTTACTTTTCAGATAATGGAATATATTTGTACCGGAATATTTATATTTGACTATTTATTAAGACTTGTTACGGCAGATTTTAAACTTAAAAAAAGTTTCGTTGTATCGTTTTTTATGTATCCGATTACACCAATGGCTGTAGTTGACCTGCTTTCAATGCTTCCGACGCTTTCTGTTGTGAACAGCAGCCTGAGAATGCTCAGAATTTTCAGATTGTTCCGCACTATGCGTGTTTTAAGAGTATTCAAGTTTATGCGTTACTCTAAGAGTATTGACATTATTATAAATGTTTTCAGAAAGCAGAAGAGCGTTTTGTCATCTGTTGTTACTCTTGCAATTGCGTATGTGCTCATTTCTGCTCTTATTATTTATAATGTGGAAGCAGAATCATTCAGCTCATTTTTTGATGCGATATACTGGGCTACAATTTCACTGACAACTGTCGGCTATGGAGATATCTATCCCGTTACTGTCATCGGAAGGGTAGTTGCCATGATTTCGTCTGTGTTCGGAATTGCTATCATTGCACTGCCGTCAGGTGTTATAACTGCCGGATATATCAGTGAAATCAGTAAAAACAAAGACGAAGAAACTGAAAATTAATATTTACCAAAATAAAAACCGCCATTAAGGCGGTTTTTTGTTTGTTTATAATTCGTAAATTCCCGAATTGAGAACTACGATTTCTTTGTCACGGAATCTGAAGTATTTGTTTACAGGCTCGTTGAATTCAAGATAATCTGTAACATTGAGTGTGTCAATGTCAATTTTTCTGATTTCGCATGATGCCTGATTACAAACAAACAATCCGTCAGTGTAGTATGAAACGGAAATCGGTACATTGAAAGCAGTATTGCTGTCACCGCCGATTCTCATGATGATTTTTTGCGCTGAAATGGAATATCTGATAACTGCATTTCTCTGGGGAACAACACACCAGATACTGTTTCCGTCAAAAGCTGCATCTCTTGCAGGGGCATTGTTGTAATACAAATCACCGGTTTTTACTATTTTACCGTTGTTGTCAAAATGACCCATTTCTCCGTTGGGATAAATAACGATGGTGTGATGATTCGGAAGCTTTACTGTATCACAGGTAATGAAGTCTCCTAATTTAGCGGAAACCTGTTCGTATGCCATGCCGAATTTATTAAGCAGATATACGCTTTTTGTAACAGATGTGATTTCACCGGTCAAAGCATCGTAGCTGAAAAACGATACCTTGTTGGTGCCGTCGGGCATTGCGTCACGCTTTACAAAGATAAGACCCTTTGAAAACGGAACAATGTCAATGACGTTGAAATTCAGTATCTTTTTCACTTTTCTCCCTCCGAATTGGTCAGGTTGTAGCAAAGTGTCATCAGACTGTCATTGAGATGAACATTTTCGACGATTGCATCAGGAAAATCATCATTGATATTGTAATGACTGAAATTCCAGTATGAATTGATTCCGCATTCCACAAGCTTTTCAGTAACCTTTTTGCCTGCGTAAGAGGGAATACAAAGGATAGCTGCTGAAGGTCTGTTTTCTTCACAGAAATTCTTTATATCATCGAAATGCATTACAGAAAGACCACTTATGTTGTAACCTGTCAGCTTTTCGTCTGAGTCAAAAATGCCTGTGAGTTCAAAACCTCTTTTGTTGAAATTAAGATGCTGCGCAATAGCTCTGCCCAGATTACCTGCACCGACCAGTATTATTTTATAACAGTTGTCAATGCCAATAATCTTGCCGATGCTTTGTCTGAGCTGTTCAACGTTGTATCCGTATCCCTGCTGACCGAATCCGCCGAAATGGTTGAAATCCTGTCTTATCTGTGAGGCAGTAAGTCCCATTCTGACTGAAAGCTCACCTGAAGATATCCTTTCAACACCCTCATCAATCAATATGCCGAGAAAACGGTAATAGCGGGGAAGCCTGCTGATGACTGATTTTGAAATGTTAGTGATGTCTTTCATAATTAAAGTGATTCAACCGTGTCCATAACGTACTGACCGAATTCACGGCATGTGCAACCGTTGTCTCTGCCTGTGATAGTCATTTTCTTTTCTGTAAGCATACAGATGTCAAGAGCCTTTTCAAGCTTGTCTGCTTCATCCTGCTTGCCGATGTGTGAAAGAAGCATTACAGCAGCTCTGAGCATTGAGCAGGGGTCTGCATACTGTGCTCTGCCTTCCTTTACCATTCTGGGAGCTGAGCCGTGGATAGCTTCAAACATAGCATACTTCTTGCCGAGGTTAGCTGATCCTGCAGTACCTACACCGCCCTGGAATTCAGCTGCTTCGTCAGTGATGATGTCACCGTAACGGTTGGGGAGAATGAATACCTTGAAATCTGTGCGGCGCTTGGGGTCGATAAGCTTAGCAGTTGTGATATCAATGTACCATTCGTCTGTTGTGATTTCGGGATATTCCTTACCGACTTCTTTACAGAGATTAAGGAATTTACCGTCAGTTGTCTTGATAACGTTAGCCTTCTGAATGATAGAAACTCTTTCCTTTTTGTTGTTTCTTGCGTATTCATAAGCAAGCTTTGCAATTCTCTGACAGCCTTCTGTTGTAGTAACAACAAAGTCGATAGCAAGCTCATCGTCAACATTGACACCCTTTGAACCTACTGCATAAGCACCTTCTGTGTTTTCACGGAAGAATGTCCAGTCAATGCCCTGCTCGGGAACTTTTACGGGACGAACGTTTGCAAAAAGATCGAGAGCCTTACGCATCGCAACGTTTGCACTTTCGATGTTAGGAAGTCCGTCGCCTGCCTGAGGAGTTGTTGTGGGACCCTTGAGGATAACGTCACATGCCTTGAGCTCTTCGAGAACATCATCAGGAATAGCCTTCATGTGTGCAACACGTTTTTCGATTGTAAGACCGTCAATATCCTTAAAAATGATTTTGCCTGATGCTACATCATCCTTAAGAAGGTACTTAAGGACTGTTGCAGCTTCGTGTGTGATTGTGGGACCGATGCCGTCACCGCCGCAAACGCCGATGACGAT
>JAFYUD010000039.1 GCA_017549665.1 Clostridia bacterium
ATCATGCAGACCTTTCATTTCTTGATTGTAACGACGGAACATTTTTTATCGCAAAAGAGATGTCTGATTACAGTGAAGTAATTGAAAATCTCGGTTATGGTGTCAGGATTCTGAATGAGAATCTCGGTGACAGATATCCCTCTGACGTACTGCTTAATTGTGTTGTTATCGGTAAGCATCTTATCTGCAATGTTGACACTGTCTCTTCTGATGTGTTACAATATTTCAGAGAAAAAGACATTGATATTATTAATGTTAATCAGGGGTATACAAAATGTTCGGTTATTCCGGTCAGTGATAATTCATTGATAACTGATGATGAATCCATTGCTGTCAGATGCAGAAATGCAGGACTTGATGTTCTTTTTGTTTCAAAGGGGAGTGTCAGACTTGACGGATTTGATTACGGATTTATCGGAGGCACTGCAGGTAAATTAAACAGCTCGGAGATTGTTTTTAACGGTGACATCTGTACCCATGATGATGGTAATAAAATAGTTGAGTTTCTGTCTTCATATGGTGTTGATGCCGTTTTATTGGCAGATGGTCAGCTTTATGATGTCGGAAGTATAATAGTCCTGAATCGGAGGAATTTGAATGAAAAAGAGTAACGTTAAAAATCCTGCTTCAACCTTTCTTGCATTTGCAACGATTGCCGTTGTATGGCGTGCAGTGAAAAAGATGATAAAGAAGTATCATAACAAACAGGAAATTTACTATTAAAAAAGACTTGCAGAGTTTTCTGCAAGTCTTTCTTTTATTCTTCACTTTCTTCTTCGTAGTCGTACCACAGATAATCTGCGCCGTCTGACATCCAGTCGTCCTCAAATTCTTCTCTGATTGTAAACGGGATTTCATCAATAACTTCAATTTTTCTCAGTCTTGACCATATTGAAGCATCGAGTCTGAGCATATAACCGCATCCTGAAGGACATCTCCAGTCTGTGAGAGGTGCTTCGGGCAGTCCGAATGCTGCAAGCCATGACATGATAATGCCACCGTGAGTTATAATAGCGCATTCTCTTGTGCCTGTTTTAAGGAGACCTTCAATGATTCTGATAAAACCGTTGCAGATTCTTGTGCTGAATTCACCGTTTGATTCACCGAATGGTGGTCTCGCATCGTTTTCCCCCTTGAGCCATTCCCTGAAGAATTCGTTGTCATTAAGCTCGTCAGCTGTCATACCTTCAAATTCTCCGAAATTGCACTCCATAAGCTCATTCATAAGAATAGGGTCTTTGTCAGGATAAATGAGTTTTGCAGTTTCAGTGCATCTCTTCAGAGGTGATGAGAAAACAACCTCTGTTTCAGGAAAATATCCGGTTGTTGCAAGGTCGATTACCTGCTTTCTTCCTTCCTCGCAAAGCTCTTCGTCTGTATGACCTATATATCTGCCTTCAAGGCTTCCTTTTGTCATTCCGTTTCTTATAAGGTAGATTTTGTATGTTTTCATGGTGTTTATCCTTTACAAATTGATTTGTCTGTTGTACAATAATATACATCAAGTATAATGGAGTGTCAAGTATGAGTGCAAATTTTGCATTGAGATTATCTGATCTTCGCAAAGAAAAGAATTTAAGTCAGAAGGAAGCTGCATCATGTCTGGGAGTTTCACAGGCGTTGCTGTCGCATTATGAGAAGGGAATCCGTGAGTGCGGACTTGAATTTCTCAAGCGTGCCTGCGATTATTATGATGTCACATCAGATTATCTTCTCGGACTTACTGACAGCCGGAACGGTCTTAATGATATTTATGATATGGATATTCTTCCCACTGACTCTGAGCTTAAAATAAAAACAATTCTCAGAGCGCTTGTTGATATGACAGAGCGTCTGAGTGCAGCAGGAGAGTCATCGACTGATAAGCTTCGTGACGAATTGCTTCTCTCTGTTTACCGTTTTGCATTGCTCAGTGTGAAGTACGGTGTTTCTGACAAAAATTGGTTTTTGCTTGATACCCGTGATGGTGATATCCTTGCTTCCCATGTGCTCGATAAAATGTTTTCAGGAAAACGTCAGAATGAAAAATCAGCGCAGAGTGCATATGATGAAATGCCTGAATATCTTGAAACCGTAATCAGGCATTCTGAAGAATTGTTGCGAACAAGATATCTTAAAATGCTTGAGCCTGAAAATGAATAAAGAAAAGAGAGAGTGTTTGACACTCTCTCTTAATTATTATTCAGAAACTTCTTCTGTTGCCATGGGTTCCCATGTTGCATTGCCGATCCAATCGAATTCGTAGTACTTTCTGTCAGTGAATCTGAACTGTACCTGAACATCGCCGTACTGAGCAAATGAACCTGCGCAAGTCATGTCTGCCGCTACATCACAGATAACCTTGATTTCGAGAGACATGATTCTGCCTGTGCAGCTGTATGTGCCGTCACCGTTGTTTGCTACTTCAACAGTAAGGTTGATAGTGCTGTATGTATTGTTCTCTTCGTCAGCAATGTATTCAACAGCATAATCCTTGACATTTGCATATGCCTTGCTCTGCTCGTTGATAGCGCTGAGAACAGCAGCCTTATCTCTTGTGCCGAATACGTTATTAACTGTATTTACATCACCTGCAAGAGTGATTGCGATGTTCATCTTGCTGCCGTCAACATTGCAATCTGCCTTGATGACATCTTCAGCAGTGAGCTGAGTAGTACCGTCATAAGGATAGAATAATGTTGAAACAGGAGTAGCCATATCGCCGAATGCAATTACTGCAGAGTCTGTTTTGATACCGCCGAGCATTCTGTCTTTGATAGCCTTTGCAGACTTGTTGAGTGTTGCAAGTGCATCACTTTCAGTTGCTTCGCCGTTATTGTCAAGAGCGAGAAGCTTGATATTATCAACACTGAATGATTCGTTGAGATTGATACCGGGTTTGTTTGTTTCATCAAACATATCAGCTTTCTGAAGCTTTGTGAGAATGTCATTGTAGAAAGCAATGATTTCTGCTTCAGAAACAGGAACATCATCAGTTACGGGTACTGTTGCTGCAACAAATTCTGTAGACTCTTCTTCTTCACCTGTCATAGCAGAACATGAAGCGAATGAGATCATCATTGCCACGCAAAGTACAATTGCTGTTAAAAATGTAATTCTTTTTTTCATAAAGGTATTACCCCTTTCCGGAATTGTGAACATTAAATATAATTAACATTGTAATTATAACATACATTGTCTGATTTTACAATAGGAAAATCAATAATTATCACAAAGACCTTTTTCGTCAAAAATGTAGGTAGCTTCGATTGCGATTTCAATACCTTTTTCAATTGTCTTGAGATCGATAATGTCTGCTTTGTCATCACGTGTGTGATAATACTTGGGAGGTCCGGGATTCATTGCAGCGAGTGATACGCTGGGTACGCCTGCCTGAGTCATAGCAGCGGCATCAGATGCGCCTGCAAAGATAACTGAATATTTCATGTCGATACCTGCATTCATAGCAGCCTTCTTGAGAAGCTTGCAGCATCTGTCGTCATGCTTTGTAAGACCTGACATATCTCTGTTGTAAATGAACATATCGTCATAATCCTTGAAAGTATCAAGAGCTACGAACATTGTTTCAACTTCTTTGAGTTCCTTTTCGTGCATCTTTGCGTATGCTCTTGCACCTCTGACACCTGCTTCTTCACTACCTGAGAGCATAGCAACAACTTCAGTGTTTTCAAATCTTACATTGTTGTCGTCAAGGAATTTAAGAACAGCTGCACTTGCAAGACAGCCTGTAAGATTGTCGTTTGCACCGTCAACACAGATGTTGTAGTTAACAGCAAAGAAAAGCATGATGTATGCAGGAATAAATGCAAGGGCTACCCATGAGAACCAGTCGATGGAAGCGACTGAAGGAGCAAATGCGCCGCCTGTTGCGATGCTTACGATGCTGAATATTGTGACCCAGCCAAGACCGACAGCAGGGTAGATGTATGAAACATACATAAGGGGAGCGCCGCCGATATGAGTATATCTCCACTCATAAGATGAGTCAGCGTGACCTGCGAAAATAATTCTGCGCTTTACTTCACCTGTGGGCTTTCTGATAAGCATTGTGTTGTGTGATGTAGCTTTTTTGAAGAATACATCGATGAATTCTTTGTAGAAAAGAAATTCGCCTGCAAGACAAGCAATTGAAACAATTGCAAGTACAAGAGAAACAGCAGCCATATTGAATAAAAGGAATATGGTAGCAAGTGCAAGACATACACCGTCGATTCTTTCCCAACCGAAAAATGCTTTGGGAGCTACTGTAAATGCTTCTGTCTGTACTTCGTCAGCAGCCTTGCCGACTTTTTCAGCAATGAACTTTTCAGCTTCAAGCTCCTGTTCACTTCCTGAAGGGCGGGGGCCGATATCTTTACATACTTTTTTGATTACCCAAGCTGCGAAATTAGCACTTTCGCGAAGTTTGGATTTGTACTGGGGACCGCAATCCTGTGGTTTCATTTATTACATCCTCCGATATTTAAATTTCTTTAATAATAACATAAAAATATACAAATGTCGAGTGTGAATCCCTATAAAAAGATATTGAATATATTGTGCAAATTTACTATAGTTTTAAATTGACTTTTTAATTAACAAAGTATATAATTATATAGATATGAATGCAAAGGATGAAAAATATGTCTACTCTCGAAAGAAAAGATAACGGAAAAAAGAATAATAAAGCCCTTGCTATAGTTGGCGTCATAATTGCACTTGAAGTGCTGTTTATTGCAGTTTATTTCCTCACTACTCTTATTTACAAGAATGTCACAAAGGATAAACCTGAAACAGAATCAGGTGTCGAAACAACAGTGTCTGATGCAGCAGAAGCCACAACCGGTTTTCTTGCAGAAACCACAACAAACAATATGGTTACAACTACTCTTGCTGATGCAGAGACAACCACTGCAGCTGAAACAACTACAAAGAAAGAATCTTCAGGCGGCATACCGAATGCCGTAACAATTGCATTCCCTTCAGACGATGCCTCATGGAAGCTTATTTGTCTTAACAGGTCAAGATGTGTTGATTCAACTTCAGAGTCTAAAATTTCATTGTCATACGTGGCAGGCTCCTCCGAGCAGATGGATTCAAGAGCTGCCGCAGCATATGAAAGAATGTATGATGCCGCAGCTGCAGAAGGAATTTATCTTACTCCCTGCTCAGGTTACAGAAGCTACTCAACACAGAAGAGACTCTATTATGAGTTTGTAAATGAGTATCTTGCTGACGGATATTCTGAAGAGGAAGCTCATAACCTCACATCAAAAAGAAGAAATCCTCCCGGAAGCTCAGAGCATAATATCGGAATCTGCATGGATATTATCTGCGCTTCATCCAGTGCTAATTTCCAGAATACAAAAGCATATGCATGGCTTGATGCAAATGCTCAGGATTACGGCTTCATTCTTCGTTATCCCGAGGATAAGGTAAACATTACAGGCGTTAAATTTGAGCCCTGGCACTGGCGTTATGTAGGTGTAGAAAATGCTGCTGCTATCAAAAACAGCGGTTTATGCCTTGAAGAATATCTTGGTCTTGTATAAAATGACAAAATATTCATTTCTGCTTGACAATTATATTATGTTCTGATATAATTCTAAATTGCTGTAATAAATAAACAGCATCCTTGCTCCCGGATGCAAGGGGGCCAATGTCCAAAAGGAGGTGCAACAAATGTCAAAGGTAAACTACGAGGCAGTCGTAATTTTCTCTGTAAAGAACGGTGATGATTGTTCCGCTCTTGTTGAGAAGTTTAAGGCTCTTATCGAAGCTAACGGAACTCTTGACTCTGTTGAGGAATGGGGCAAAAGAAAGCTCGCATATCCCATCAACTACGAGAACGAAGGTTACTACGTACTCTACACATTCGAGTCTGAGCCCGAATTCCCCGCTGAGTTCGAGCGTATCATCAACATCACTGATGATGCAGTACGTGTTCTCATCGTAAAGGTCGAGAATAAGGCAGAGGCAGCTAAGGCTGAAACTGCAGAAACAGCTGAAGAAGCTGCTGAATAATTTTTTTTGGAAGGTGTCGCAAATGATTAACAGTGCTGTTATTATGGGCAGACTTACTGCAGATCCCGAGTTAAGAACTACCACATCTAATATATCATTCATCAGATTTTCTGTAGCTGTTGACAGAGCTTATCAGCGTCAGGGTTCAGAAAGACAGACTGATTTTATTAATGTTGTTGCTTGGCGTCAGACTGCTGAGTTTGTATCTAAATACTTCCGTAAGGGTCAGATGATTGCTGTGCAGGGTTCAATCCAGACAGGATCATATCAGGATCAGAACGGCAACAAGAGATCTACATTTGAGATCGTTGCAGACAATGTTAGCTTTTGCGGATCAAAGGCTGAAACAGGTGGTAATGCTGCGGCATACCAGACACCCGGTGCACAGCCTGCATCCTACCAGAACAGCGTTTCTGAGGATTTCTCAGATATCGCAGCAGCGGAAGAAGATCTTCCGTTTTGATTACTAAAAAATTAGGAGGTTTCCGTAATGGCTTACGATAAAGGCGATAAGGGCGGCCGTCCCAACAGAAAAGGCCGTAGAAAAGTCTGTACATTCTGTGTAGAAAAGACAGATTTTATCGATTATAAGGATGTAGCAAAGCTTCGCCGCTTTACATCTGAAAGAGCAAAGATTCTTCCCAGAAGAATCACAGGCACATGTGCTAAGCACCAGAGAGAGCTTACAACAGCTATCAAGCGTGCACGTCAGATTGCTCTTCTTCCTTATACAAGTGACTAATAAAAATTGCAGTTCTTCGGAACTGCTTTTTTGTTTTTTATATATTGCTTTTTTACATTTTTGGTAATATAATAATATATAATGCCTTAAAGGAGTCTTGTGTATGAATATTTGTGTTTACGGAGCGGCAAGCACCAAAATTGACGGATCATACGTTAAAACTGTAGAGGAATTCGGTGCGCAGATGGCACAGCGAGGACATTCTCTTGTTTTCGGTGCAGGTGGTCATGGTCTTATGGGGGCTGCTGCACGAGGAGTAAAATCCGGCGGCGGTAAAATTACAGGTGTCATTCCCGGTTTCTTCAGAGATGAAAAAATCGAGGCTATTTATGATGAATGTGATGAGCTGATTTATACAGAAGATATGCGTGAAAGAAAAGCAATAATGGAATTGAAAGCAGATGCTTTTGTTGTTGTACCCGGCGGAATCGGAACATTTGAGGAGTTTTTTGAAATTCTTACACTCAAGCAGCTTGGCAGACATAATAAGCCTATCGCAATATATAATATCAACGGATTTTATGACAATATCGAAAAGGTTATGTATGATGCAATGAATGAGAAATTCATCCGTTCAAACTGCAGAACACTTTATATGATTTTTTCAGATGTTGATGAATTGTTTGCTTATGTTGAGCGTTCAACTCCTCATAACCTTACTGTTCACGATCTTAAAGACGGTTGATTTCGGAGTGTAAATATGAAATTTTATGAAGTAGAAAAATATGGCGCTGTCGGTGACGGTAAAACCAACGATTGTAAAGCAATTCAGACTGCAATTGATGATTGTGCGTCTGACGGCGGCGGTATAGTCGTGCTTGAAAGCGGCAAGACATATTACAGTGATTCAATTCAGCTGAAAAAGAATGTTGAGCTGCATCTGCAGAAAGGCTCTGTGCTTCAGGCAACATCTGATATTGACGGGTATATCCGTCCCTGTAATATGATAAATGACCCTGAAACTGCTCTTGTAGGAAATCCTGTAGTAGGGAAGCCGTCATTTGTTTTTATTTACGGTTTTGAAGCAGACGGTTGTTCAATTACAGGTGAGGGAACAATTGACGGTAATTGTTATGCTTTTGTAAAAAGAAAAGATCAGTATTATGTGACAGGTGATTTTTATCCCCGTCCTACAACTATCTATATTGAAAAAAGTAACAACATTTCATTCAGAGATATTACTGTTAAAAATGCACCTTTCTGGACACTTCATCCTGCAGGATGCGACGATGTGCTTATTTCACACATCAGAATCCTCAATCCTCTTGATGTTGCAAACAGCGACGGAATTGACCCTGATCACTGTTCAAATGTCAGAATTATAGGTTGTCATGTTACTTGTGCTGATGACTGTATCTGTCTTAAGACATCAAAGGGTAATGCAGAATACGGGCCTTGTGAAAATATTGTAATTTCTGATTGTACTCTTACATCAACATCTGCAGCGATTAAAATCGGTACTGAAGGTGTCGGTGATTTCAGAAATGTTGTTGTAAGCAACTGTATTATTTCAAAGAGTAACAGAGGTTTGTCAATTCAGATCCGTGACGGCGGTAATGTTGAAAATGTAACATTTTCAAACTGTACTGTTGAAACTCGCAGATTCTGCTCTGACTGGTGGGGAACTGCCGAACCGATTACTATTACCTGCTTCCGCCGTGATGAAAATACAGTAGCCGGTCATATTAAGAATATCAGATATTTCAACGTTACATGTAAGGGTGAAAACGGTGCACTGATTTACTCATCCCCTGAAAACCCGATTGAAAACGTTGTATTTGAAAATTGCAGTATCCATGTTGAAAAAACATCAAAGTGGGATTGCGGAAAATACGATCTGAGACCATGCATTGACCATGGTATTGAAGAGAATGACAACTCTGCATTCTTTATCAGAAATGCAAAGAATGTCAGAATTGAAAAAACATCTGTAACATGGGGTAAAAATCCTTATTCAACATTTAAACATGCAATCGATGCTGAAAATGTTGACGGACTTGAGCTTGTCAGAAATAATCTTTCTGCTGCTGAAGATGGTGTTGAAGTTATAAAAACTTCAGATGTGACTTTTTGCTGATAATTTATAAAAATTACTGAACAGGAGGTGTTCTGATATGGGAGTAAATAATAAAGTACTTGTTGCAGTGCTTTGTTCTTTTTCGTTGTTGTTGTTATTTGTAATTTATCTTGCAGTCGATACATTTGTACCTGTGTCAGACTCTTCTGTGCAGACTACCGTTGCAGCACCTGCTGAAACTACAACCGTACCGCTTGTTGTTCAGACAACAGTTTCTGATGACGGTCAGGAGCATAAGGATATAAACAGTATTCCTGTTGCCGAAATGGATAATCAGCAGCTTCTTGATCTCGTAACAGCAGCTGTCAATAAGACACGTTCTTATCAGGGGCAGGTGACTGTAAATCATATTGAAAGCTTTGAAGCAAATATTCTTGAATGTTCAGGCGGTTCAACAGTAACTTCACTTGTAAACACTATTGTCGGAATTGTTACCAAGCCTGTTGATGAAATTCTTGAATTCAACGGGGGATTTGCTGTGGATACAAAAGATGTACAGCTTCCGATGCTTCTTCCTGAGCATAATGCTTTTACACTTACTCTTGATGGTGTAAAGTCAATCAGCGGAACAATGAACGGCGATAATAAAGTTGTGTTTATTGAGATTATTGAAGAGGTAGTTGATGAAAAATCTGTACCTCCCGTGAATGCGTCTTCACTTGGATTCTTTGACGTTTCTTCATATGATACAGGAATTCTGAAAATTGAGTATTGTCAGTTTGATTATACCGGTTCAACTATGGAAATTCATATCCGTCCCGACGGATATGTTGATTATGCAGATTATAAAATGCCTATGACTGTTGAAGGAACAGGCTCAGGTGCAGGTCTCAGAGGTACTGCGAAATTTGAAGGTTATCAGCAGGAAGTCTGGAAATTTAACTGGTAAAGTATAGTATAAAAATAATTTAATAAAAAATATAATAATTTCAAAAAAAGTATTGACTTTTAGGGTGATTGTATGATAGAATATCACACGTCGTAAAGATGCGGGTGTAGTTCAATGGTAGAATCCCAGCCTTCCAAGCTGGTCGTGTGGGTTCGATTCCCATCACCCGCTCCATAGTGTGCGCTGGTAGCTCAGCTGGATAGAGCAACTGCCTTCTAAGCAGTAGGCCAGGGGTTCGAGTCCCTTCCAGCGCGCCATATATGGTGGGTATAGCTCAGTTGGTTAGAGCGCCAGGTTGTGGCCCTGGAGGCCATCGGTTCGAATCCGATTATCCACCCCACTTAATAAACTTCGCAAATCCTAGGATTTGCGTTTTTTAATATCAAAAAATTGAGGAGTCGTCAAGCGGTAAGACACAGCACTTTGACTGCTGCATTCGTGGGTTCGAATCCCGC
>JAFYUD010000040.1 GCA_017549665.1 Clostridia bacterium
GTATCCTGCTTTATAACAAGAGGTTTTACATAAATTTTAAACGATATTAAAACTTCATCTGCGATTAAGCTTATCCGACAAATCTCCGTACAAAGGCGTCGCCAAACCGAAGCCTCCTGACACAGTTAAAATCTGTCCCGTAGTATATGCAGATTCGTCACTAGCAAAATAAACTGCCGCTGCTGCTATTTCTTCAGGTTTACCCATTCTGCCGAAAGGTATATGACGCAGGAAAAGCTCTCTGAAATCTCCTGTCAGATTTTTTTCAACCGCATCGGTTGCAGTCATTCCCGGGAGAACTGCATTGCAGCGGATATTGTTTTTTGCCTCGTGCACCGCAATAAGCTTTGTAAGATAATTTATTGCCGCCTTGCTCGTTCCGTAGGCAACCTGTGAAATATCGGGAACAAGACCGCCCACCGAGGAAATGTTTATAATGCTTCCCCCACCCTGCTTTGCCATATATCTGACAGCTTCCTTACTTGCGGCAAAAACACTTCGGAGATTGATATTTACGGTGTCAATAAAAACATCGGTATCAGTATTTGAAAAATCAAGGTCCTTGCCCGGATTAGATGTGCCGAAATTGTTTATAAGCACGTCAATACGACCTGAATCTTTAATAACCTCTTCAATCATTGTTCTGTAAGATTCGGGCTTACTCGCGTCATTATAAACATATTTAACCTTATGCCCCTTAGAATTAAGTTTATCTGCTTCATTCTTTGCAAGCTCAAGGTTTCTTGCCGCCATATAAACGGCTGCACCTTCTTCAGCACAGGCTTTAACACAAGCTAAACCGATACCTCTTGTAGATGCGGTTATTAAAATGACTTTGTCTTTTAGTCTCATACTTTTGCTCCTTTTTTATCTTTATGAATTTTGGGAAGAAACATCACAGTTATAATGCCGATTACTACACATCCGATTTCTACTGCTGAAAGCAATTTCACCGAATCTGTGGCGGCAGAAATTTCAGTTACACCGCCATTTATAAGGCTTGACACTCTGTTGGTGTACATCGGGACAAATACAGCGACTCCGAAGGGCGCCGCAAGATCACGGAAAAGTCCGTAAGTGCCCGTGCCTGCGCCTGAATCCCCGGCAGATACTCCCGACAAAACAACCTTCATAAATATTGTACCGTTTCCGCCAAGACCAAAGCCAAGTATACCCAATGAAGCGGCAAGCAAAATCACAGATGTATCGGCAGAAAACAAAAGCATAACAGCACAACCTATACCTGTAATAGTTAAGGAACCTACAAGAACCTTTTTAGGCTCATATCGGTCAGCGAGAGGACCTAAAATAACCGCACCCAAGGACATTCCCACATACATAATAGATATTGCATATCCCGATATAACGGAATTTTGCGGCTGAGTATAATTAACGAAAACTATAAGATTGGTCATATTTGCCTGCATAAGCCCCTGTGTGAGAAACAAGGTAAGGACAGAAAGAATAAATGCTTTTCTTCTTATAAAGCTCCATTTAAGAATAGGGTTAGTCGCTTTTTTCTCTGTTAAGCTTAGCACTATACCTGAAGCAAGAGCTGCAGCAAGCACCGCCAAAAACTGTTTGGATTGCCAACCGAAGTTCTGTCCGAAAGAGGGAACACAAAGCAAGAGGCTAAAAAAAATCAGCACAAACACAGCACCGATACTGTCAAAATCATTTATCTTTTTTCGTACAGATGTTTTTTTATCCTTAATCAGAGTGCAAATTACAAGAACAACTGCTGAAATTACTACACAAACCCATATCATTGTGCGCCAGCCGTAGTATTTTATAATCAAACCGCCTATTGTAGGTCCGAAGATTACCGAAACACTTGAAATGAACATATAAAGAGCAAAGCCCTTTGCAATTTTATCGGCAGGAAATTCCGTAACGATATATGATATTACAACAGGTGCAATAGCTGCAGTTCCTATACCGACAATAAAACGGGCAATAAGCATAAATACCAATGAATACGCTATGGCTGTCAGAATGTTACCGAGCATAAAAGCTGCTATGCCTATTAATAATGTTATTCTCCGTCCTATCATATCCCCTAATTTTCCGAGGATAGGTGCAAAGGCCGCAGTTGACATTGCCATTGCAAGTGCTGTCCAGGTTGTATTGTTATAAGGGAGATTTAATTCTTCTACAAATGCAGGACTGAATAAAGATGTAAAACCGCCTACCAGGCCTACAAGAAAAGCCGCAAGAGCATAAGCGGTAAAACCTTTTATATGAGGCTTGCTGAAAAGTTTTTCCATATAGCATTCACTTCCTATCTGTTCATAGTATAACCACGTTTTTATGTCTTTATTTATTCTTTTTTGGGAATAAAATATCAGAGAAATACATAATTTAACAAGTTTTGAAAAGCTGAAAATTGAGTTTAATATTGACTTTGAATAGTTATGGTGGGGATAGATAAGGTGGTATAATATATAAAAACTGCAACCACTTTTTAACATAGTGGTTGCAGTTGTCATCTGTGTTTAATTATATATTATCTTCTTTTAATAAAATAGGGTTGAATATTTTTAAGATAGTTGCATATCCAACAATTCGTGCACCTTCCTGTATGTTAAGTTTTTTACCCACCCATAAACAATTCGGATATGCTTCAGGTGAGATAAAAGTTATTGTTCCTTTTGCCGTTCCTTCAGGTTGAACTGTCTGAACATCATAATAATGATGAACACCGGTAGTAAGATTATCATCAGTTATCAAATGATGAGGACGATATCCGTCAGCGGCAGGAGTTTTTCTTGTTCCATTAAATTCAAATAAAACTTCAACATCAGGTTCTTGATCATGAATTGTTTTTATTCCTTCCATATAATCACCTTCCGGTTTCAATTATACAACAATACAATCAATATTTCAAAGAAAAGAAAACAATCTCATAAAAACAAAAATACCCACTCTGAAAGCGGGCAAAAAAATAATTACTCAGTATGCTAAAAAAAACCAAGTCCTAAGACTTGGTTTTCTGGTGGAGACGGAGAGGATCGAACTCTTGACCTCTTGAATGCCATTCAAGCGCTCTCCCAGCTGAGCTACGCCCCCATATTTTAGTGTGAATCAATTATAATTAAAAAAAACAAATTTGTCAATAGGTATTTTCTTTTCATCTTGTGTTGAAAAACATTCTTACAGATGATATAATAATTCTGATATAAGAACAAACGGAGATGTTTTTATGATATTTGATTTAAGTAGTTTTACTCAGAAAATTATCTGTGAAAATGAAGTGACAGACACACTTATTGATTCAGTTGCTGACTCTGACATACTCGATTTATATGTTACAGCTGATGCTGACAAAGTAAAGTTCATTGAGCTTGAATGGAAGTTCAGGAGTTCTGACGATGTATACGTACTCGGTGATGTATGGGAAAGAAGCTACGGTGACCTTGAATTTCTGAAGCTCAGAGATAACAACCGTCCTATGCCGTGGTATTTTATTGCAACAGACAAAGAAAACTGTATGTGTTTCGGTGTAAAGACAGGATGCAACACATATGTAAGTTTCCGCTACACAGAAGACGGCATAAAAGCTCTTATTGACTGCCGTAACGGAGGAAACGGTGTACATCTGGACGGAAGAAAACTCCACGCTGCAACATTTGTTTACAAAAAATATGATTCATCCGATGTATTCACTTGTCTTTGTGATTACTGTAAGACCCTCTGTGATAATCCTTATCTTCCGAAAGAAATAATTTATGGCGGCAACAACTGGTATTATGCTTACGGAAAGAGCTGTTATGAAGATATAATTTCAGATACAAGACTTCAGGTTGAGCTTTCAGAAGGTATTGAAAACAGACCTTTTCAGGTTATAGACGACTGCTGGCAGATAAATTCCACTGAAGGTCCGTGGATTCCCAACGAAAAATTCGGGGATATGAAAAAACTTGCTGATGAAATCAGAGAAATGGGTGCACGTCCCGGTATATGGGTAAGACTTCTTCATAACAGAGATGAAGCTGTAACCGAAGAAATGCGTATTCTCAGAAGTGGCAGAAGAAGATACCTCGATCCCACACATCCCGAAACACAAGCTTTCATCAGAGCTGATATTGAGCGTATAAAAGGTTGGGGTTATGAACTGCTCAAACACGATTTTTCAACTGTTGATCTTTTCGGTGATTACGGGGCAAATCTTGATGAAGTCATAACAAAGGTTGACGACTGGCATTTCTATGACAAAACAAAAACAAATGCCGAAATCACTCTTGATTTTTACCGTCTTGTAAAAGATGCCTGCGGTGATATGATTATAATCGGCTGTAACACCGTTTCACATCTTTGCGCTGGACTTGTTCAGCTTAACAGAACAGGTGATGACACAAGCGGCAGAGAGTGGCAAAGAACAAAAGAAAAAGGCGTAAACACACTTGCTTTCCGTCTTGCACAGAATGAAGCTTTCTATATGTGCGATGCTGACTGTGTAGGTATTCTGGAGGATATTATTCCCTGGGAACTTAACAAACAATGGCTTCATCTTCTTTCTTACAGCAATACTCCTATCTTCATTTCGGCGCCTTACGGCATTAGTGAAGACAAGAAAGAAGACCTTAAAAAGGCATATAATGTTTTCCAGCAGAGACACACAATAAAACCCGTTGATATTTATGAAAACAGAACTCCTTCAGTATGGGAAATCGACAGAGAAGAAGTAAAATATAACTGGGATAAATTTTAATTTATTTAATTCCCAAATAGTCCACAATTTGTGGACTATTTTTTTGTTATATAAACAGGATGTAAAAGTTAACAAACATATACTGCATATTTGTTGACATATTAACATTTTATTAATATAATTGCAATTACAATGTAAAGTTTTATACAGGAGAAGATAAAATGAAATTCGCTGATTTTGATAAAAAAATCATTAAAGACAATGTGCAGTATGCTGTTGATAAAATCACGGAAATAATCACGGATATAGGTCCCCGTGAATCGGCAAGTGTTGAAGCTTTTCAGGCAATGGAGCTTTTACGCAAAGACCTTGATAAATATGCCGATGAAACTCATTATGAAACCTACAAAATGGCTCCGAGAGCTTTTCAGCATTTCACAAAAACAATCAGCCTTGCAACAATCGGTGCAATCGGTGCCGGCAGTGTGCTTAAATATGTAAAACCTGAAAAACTCGGAAAACTTGCAAAAAGTAAAGTTGCTCCTCATGCAATAATAAGCGGTGTTTCGCTTGCAAGTCTCGGTATTACGGCACTTGAATTTCTTCTTTATAAACAGTTTACTGATGTTCTTTACAGAAAAGTCACGGGACGCAATCTCATTGCAACAAGAAAAGCTACGGAAGAAACCAAAAAGAGAATTGTTATAAACGGTCATATCGACTCTGCTTTTGAATGTCGTCACACATATTACGGTAAGGGCTGGGGCATGACACCTCTTATGGCAGGAACAATCGTTTCTCTTATAGCATCGGCTGTAATGTCATCACTTTCAACAATCACTGAACTTGCAGGCAAAAAGAACGCATTTACGGATTTCATTTCAGATAAAGGATATTTCTTCCACTTCTTCACACTTCTCAATATGATAACACTTTATCTGTTCATTGATTTCAAACGTGTTGTACCGGGTGCAAATGACAATCTTACAGGCACAATGGCAGCGGCTACTGCACTTAAAATGCTTGACGAAGCAGGTATCAAATTCAAGAATACAGAAGTTGTGGCAATGATTACAGACGGCGAAGAAGCAGGTCTTCGCGGTGCAAAACAGTTCGCAAAAGACCACTATAAAGATTATGTTGAATCAGGTGTTGAAACATCGGTTCTCTGCGTTGATACACTTACAGATTTTGATTTCCTCAACGTTTATAACAGGGATATGTCAGGCACCGTAAAACATGACCCGAAATTCTGTCAGCTTGTTATGGATTCGGCAAAAGAATGCGGTTATGACGGTGTGAAGTTTGCAAATGTATTCTTCGGTTCATCAGATGCCGCCGCTTTCTCTCAGGAAGGCATTTCGGCTACATGTCTTGCGGCTATGGACCCCGCCCCCGCAGACTATTATCACAACAGACTTGACAGTTACGACAGACTTGAACCCGAAACTATTGAAGCCGGTTTTGATATAATTATGTCAACAATTCTTAATTTTGCAGATGAAGAATGAAGATGATGACAAATTATTGTTTGCAATCACAAAAAACATACTTATGTGGATTTTTATAATTTTATATTAACAAATTATGAACACGCAGTTAATTTAGCTTAAAATATGTTGTTAATTTATTGACGAACTTCATTTGTTAATATATTATTAAATAAATATTAACTCAGAGGGGAAAATTAAAATGAAATTTGCGGATTTTGATAAAAAAATCATCAAAGACAACGTTGATTATTCAGTTGAAAAAATCACCGAAATAATCAAAAAGGTCGGCGGAAGAGAACCCGGTAGCAAAGAGTGTTTTGAAGCTCAGGAAATGCTCCGTAAAGACCTTGAAAAATATTGTGATGAAACACATTATGAAGAATACAAGATGGCCCCCAAGGCTTTCCTTCACTTCACAAAGTCAGTCAGCGCATCAATCATCGCAGCTATTGCAGCAGGCGGTGTGATTAAATATGTAAAACCCGAAAAGCTCGGTAAACTCGGCAAGCTTGCAAAATGCAAGGCACTTCCCCACGCTATCGTAGGCACAACTGCTATTGCAGGTCTTACAACAACAGTTATGGAATTCCTTCTTTACAAAGAATTCTGTGAACCTCTTTACAAGAAAATTACAGGTAAAAACCTTATTGCTACAAGAAAAGCTACTGAAGAAACAAAGAAGAGAATCGTTATCAACGGACACATCGACTCTGCATATGAATGGCGTCATACTTACTACGGTAAGGCTAAGTATATGACTCCCGTTATGGCCGGTTCAATCGCAACAGGAGTTATCTCTGCTATTGCAAGTACAGTTACTGCTGTTCTTACAGCTGCAGGCAACGATTCAAAATTCACAAAGTTTATGGATAAGTATTCATATCCGTTCCACTTCTTCACAATCCTCAATATGCTCACACTCTTTGCTTTTGTTAACTTCAAGAACCTTGTTCCCGGTGCAAATGACAACCTCACAGGTACTCTTGCAGCTGCAACTGCACTCAAGATGCTTGACGAAGCAGGTATCAACTTCAAGAATACAGAAGTTGTTGCAATGATCACAGACGGTGAGGAAGCAGGTCTTCGTGGTGCTAAGCAGTTCGCAAAAGACCATTACAAAGAATATATGGAATCAGGTGTTGAAACAGCAGTTCTCTGCGTTGACACTCTCTGCGACCGTGAATATCTCAACGTTTACTCAAGAGATATGACAGGCACAGTAAAGCACGACCCCGAATTCTGTCAGCTTGTTATGGATGCTGCAATTGAAGCAGGTCACGATGACCTTGAATTTGCAAACGTATTCTTCGGTTCATCAGACGCTGCTGCATTCACACAGGCTGGTATTACAGCAACCTGTCTTGCAGCTATGGATCCCTCTCCTGCTGATTACTATCACAACAGACGTGACAGCTATGACAGACTTGTTCCCGAAGCAATCGAAGCAAGTTACGACATCATTATGTCAACAATCCTCAAGTTTGCTGACGAAGATGTTGAAGTAAAAAAAGAAGAAAAAGCTGAATAACACTTTATAAATAAAGAAACTCACAGACGCTGAACAAGTCCAGTAAAAACGGACAATAGAAAAAAGAACCCTCCTATGGTAGAATTAAACTATCATAGGAGGAATTTTTTATGCCCAGAAACTACAGACATATAAAAGAATATGAGAAAGAAATATTGGAATTAAAAACACAGGGATTAACGAAAAGAGAAATCGGAAACAAATTGGGTTTTAGCAAAGATCAAATACACAATTTTATCAGTAGATATAATGAAAATCAAAGACGTGTGACTGCCGGAATAGCATTAAAGAGAAGAGGCAGCCCCCCTAAAGACTATGTTGTTAAGGAAGATGATAGAGTATCAGAACTCAGATATATCATAGCTCGAAAAGAAGCGAAAATTAAATCATTGGAAATGGAAAATGAACTGATGCGGGATTTTCTCTCGCTCACAGAAAGGAAGTGAGAACAAGTGTAAAGTTTATGGTTATCTATCGTCACAAGGATAAGTATTCGATAAGTGAAATGTGCCGATTCTTTAATGTATCAAGAAGCGGTTACTATGATTATGTAAAGAGAATGGATATACCTGCGAAAGACTTACCGTTAGCCGAAAAGATAAAAGAATGCCAGAGAAAGCATGGCAAAACCTACGGTTATCGCCGAGTGTATATATGGTTGGAAAGACAAGGGATACACCATAGCCCAAAGACAATACTAAGGGTTATGCAGAAATACAACTTGTTGTCAGAAGTTAGAAGAAAGAAATATCACAATTATGGTAATGTGTTACACAAGTACGATAATCTGCTTGATCGAGATTTTAAGGCTGACAAACCTAATCAAAAATGGGTAACAGATATATCATACATAAAGACACAACAAGGAACATTGTACCTTTCTGTAATACGAGATTTGTATGATAATAGTATCGTAGCGTACAAGACCGGGACAGAACAAAACGTAAATCTTGTATTGAGTACAATCAGAGCAGCCAAGAGAAAAGAAAAAGTCACCGCAGAGCTGCAACTCCACAGTGACCAAGGGTTTCAATATACATCGCAAGCATATTTTA
>JAFYUD010000041.1 GCA_017549665.1 Clostridia bacterium
GATCTGTACAACAGCTTTAATGTTCAGGTACTGATGTTTCTTCTTCTCGCAGCCGCACTGCTGATATCGGTTATATCACTGTTTATAAAACCTGCAAAAAGAACCATAAGAGCAAGTCTCGTAGAAGCAGATACAGGACATATTCTGGATATCAGTAAAGCTGAAACTTCAATAGGAAGATCAAAATCATGTGATATTGTCATAACTGACGCCTCGGTTTCACGATTCCATGCGGTTCTTGCAAAAAGATCGGCGGGCTGGATCATTTTTGACACAAACTCTACCCACGGAATAATTCTGAATGGCGAAACAGTAGAAAAAAATGCTTCGCTTGAAGACGGGGATTTTCTTATATTCGGAACAACTCAGTATATATTTTATTCTACAGCTGTCACAACAAGACAGCAAATGGTACCTAAAAACCGGAAAACACAGAACGAACCTCCTGCTGAAAAGAAAAAAGCTCCACAAAGAAAACCGGCATCACATGATGTCAGCGTGAGCGTAGCAGGAAAAAAGCATAACACTGCACCACAACAGCAAAAGAAACAAACAAGAAAATGAGGTGACTTAAAATTGGAAACAACTAAAAACAATAAATTATACTTCGGAAGACCGGGCAGCATGTACGGCCTTGTGAGCCTGATTGTAATGTTGTTTCTTACTGTTTATCAGGTAATTTTAAGCTACTCTGTTTTATCTGCAGACAATGAAAATTTCTCTGAACTGCTTATTTATTTTGCAGCTTTCATAATTGCCGAATGGGTATATTATTTCATATTCGCAATAGTTCAGAATAAACATATCAGCCTTGAAATCATAGGCTTTGCGTTATCATCAATCAGTCTTTTTGTCACCGCAAGTGTCTCCCCTTCAAAAGCAAAGACTCAGTTTCTGGCAATATTTGCAGGACTTCTTGTTTTTATCGCAATGGTTCTTTATATGCGCAGTACAACGAGAACAAGCGCACTCAGAATGCCGATGGCAATTATGTCAATCTCTATACTTGCTTTAACATTATTACTTGCATCTTATACGAACGGCGCAAAAAACTGGATTTATATCGGCTCACTTTCAATTCAGCCTTCTGAATTTGTAAAGCTTGCATTCATTTATGTCGGCGCCGCCACTCTCGATAAGCTGCAGTCCACAAAATCCCTGACATGGTACGTTTTATTTTCTGTCGGTTGCGTAGGACTGCTGGGACTTATGTCTGACTTCGGAACGGCACTTATTTATTTCGCAACATTCATTCTCATTGCGTTCCTCAGATCAGGAGATATGCGTACAATCGTTCTTGTATGCACAGCAGCCGTTATAGGTGTCATTATTATCCTTACAATGAAATCTTATATTCTTAACCGTTTCATGAGCTACAGACACATATGGGAGCATATGTACGATTCGGGCGGATACCAGCAGACACGTGTACTTATATATTCCGCAAGCGGCGGTCTTTTCGGTGTCGGTCTCGGAAACGGCTATCTCAGAGATATTTTCGCAGCTACAGAAGATCTGATTTTCGGTCTTGTCTGTGAAGAACTCGGAATGCTTACAGCATTTCTTATAGTAATCACACTCATTATTCTCGCATTTGCATCTGCATACAATGCCAAATATGCACGTTCATCATTCTTTACAATTGCAGCATGTGCATCAGCAGGAATGATTATTGTTCAGACAGCTCTTAATATATTCGGTGTAACAGACTTTCTTCCTCTGACAGGTGTTACACTTCCGTTTGTAAGTCGTGGCGGTTCAAGTATGATATGCTCATGGGGGCTTCTTGCTTTTATGAAAGCTGCTGACTCAAGATCATATCGTGACAGACTGCAGCCCAGAACGGAGGGTAAGAAGAAATGAATACTATTAATAAACGAATTCTTTCGATTGTTATAACAGCTTCAATATTTCTTGTCTTCACGATTATTCTGATGTATTCGATGATGACAAATGCCCGTGAATATGCACTGAAATCCGTCAACGGCCACCTTTATGACAGCGGAATACTTGTCAATGCAGGTGATATTGTTGACAGAAACGGTATAATTATTGCCACAACTGAGAACGGTGAAAGAGTATATAATGAAGATGCTGATATCCGAAAATCGTTCCTTCATATAATCGGTGATAACAAAGGTTTTATCTCCGGAGGTGTTCAGGATACTTTTGACAGTGAGCTCAGCGGCTACAATATTATTTACGGAGTCAATAAAGAATCAAAAAACAAGCTTAATCTTACTCTTGATGCTCAGCTTTGCGCATATGCATACAATGAGTTGCGGCCTTATAAAGGATGCATCGCAGTCTGCAACTACACAACAGGAGAAATTCTTTGTATTACAACTTCCCCGTCATACGATATGTATAACAAACCCGATAATATCGACACCGATTATACATATGACGGTGTATATATAAACAGATTCTTCGGTGGTTTATACACACCGGGCTCAATCTTCAAAACAGTTACTGCAATGTCTGCTATTGAAAATATAGATGACATATTCACAAGAACATTTACATGTAACGGAACATATGAAACAGATAATGTAAAAATAATTTGTAATGACACCCACGGTAATGTTACTTTTGAACAGGCTCTGAATCAGTCATGTAATGTTGCTTTTGCTCAGATTGCGATTGAACTGGGCGCAGATAAGCTCAACGCAGCATTTGATCAGGCAGGACTCGGAACATCGGTAACAACTCCTGACAGAATCACTACAACACCAGGAAAAATCAACATATCTGATCAGACCTCAGAAAACGACCTTGGCTGGTCCGGTGTCGGGCAGCACACAACTCTTGTAAATCCATATTCTGTTCTGACATACATCTGTGCAATTGCTAACGGCGGCACGTGTTACGAACCGTATTTCGTAAAATCTGCAACCAATGAAAATAACAGAGCAGTTTATTCGGCTGATGCAAAAAAATCTGATGTGGAATTAAATCCGTCAACCGCAGCATCTCTTGACAAAATGCTGAGATCTACAGTATCTGATTATTACGGTGATTACAGATTCGGTGATCTTACAATGTGCGGAAAAACAGGTACTGCCGAAAAGGATGATACTGAACCTACCGCATGGTTTATAGGCTATTCTCAGGATGAAAACTTCCCCTACGCAGTCGTTGCCGTTCTTGAAGAAAGCGGCTCAGGTCTGAAATATGCAGGAACTGCTGCCTCGAACGTTATGCAGAAAGCATACAGTAAATATAAATAACTTTTCGGAAAGGAATTCATATAATGAGCTTTATTGAATTAGAATCAGTGTACAAAAGATATAAAATGGGTGAAGTCACTATCAGTGCTGCTGATAATGTTTCATTTTCAATAGAACAGGGCGAGCTTTGTATGATTGTCGGCCCCAGTGGTGCAGGTAAAACAACTGTCCTTAATATCCTCGGCGGCATGGACAGCTGTAACGATGGCAAAGTCAGAGTCGGCGGCGAGCTTATCAACAAATACAGTAAACGCAAGCTTACTGACTACAGAAGATACGATGTCGGCTTTGTTTTTCAGTTTTATAATCTTGTTCACAATCTTACAGCGTTGGAAAATGTCGAACTTTCATCTCAGATAAGCAATAAATCACTTAATCCTGCAAAAGTTCTTGAAAAAGTCGGACTCGGTGACAGAATGAACAACTTCCCTTCACAGCTTTCAGGCGGTGAGCAGCAGAGAGTCGCAATTGCACGTGCTCTTGCAAAGAACCCCAAAATACTCCTTTGTGACGAGCCTACCGGTGCGCTTGACTATGC
>JAFYUD010000042.1 GCA_017549665.1 Clostridia bacterium
ATGTCCCGCCATTGAGTTCAAATGATGATTTCATAAATATAACCTCCTGTTATTTTGTAGATTAATTTTACCTTATAACAGTAGGTTAGTCGAATGTGTAATGATTAAATTATTGTATAATAACAAACTAATTTTTAAAAGTTATTGAATATTAGAGTATCAGGGTGTATAATTATTCAGCAAACCTTTTAAACGAGGTGAAGTTATGAATATTTTGCATATGAAATATGCTGTTGAGGTTGCTAAGGTTGGCTCACTGAACAAAGCAGCTGAAACCTTATTGATTGCGGCACCTAATGTCAGCCGTTCCATCAAGGAGCTTGAAGCAGACATAGGAATATCAATCTTTGAACGTACCACAAAGGGTATGGAACTCACTCCTGAAGGCGAAGAATTCATAAATTATGCTAAGGGAATTCTCAATCAGATCGATGAGGTCGAAAACTTTTATAAAAAAGGTTCGGCAAAGAAGCAAAAGTTTTCGATTTCTGTGCCGAGAGCGTGTTACATTTCTGAAGCATTTTCACAGTTTTCAAAATCACTTTCCAAGGAAGCTGCAGAAATTTTCTACAAGGAAACAAATTCTCAGCGTACAATCCGCAATATGCTTGAGCATGATTATAAACTCGGCATTATAAGATATGCGGAAAATTACGACAAGTATTTCAAAGCAATGCTTGAAGAAAAAGGTTTCTGTTATGAGATGGTGACAGAATTTACTTATTCGCTGATAATGAGTGCTGACAATCCGCTTTCACAAAAAGAAACTATTACTTTTGATGACCTTGCAGATTACATTGAAATAGCACATGCTGACCCGTATGTACCTTCAATGCCGCTTTCAAAGGTGGTAAAGGAAGAACTTCCTGATAACATTGACCGTCGTATATTTATATTTGAAAGAGCGAGCCAGTTCGATTTGCTTTCAAACAATCCGGAAACATTTATGTGGGTATCTCCCGCACCTGAAAGTCTTCTGAAGAGATATAATCTTGTTCAGAAAAAATGTGTGGATAACAAAAAAATCTATAAAGATGTTCTGATTTATAAAAATGGTTACAAATTATCGAAACTTGACAGACGGTTCATCACGGAGCTGTGCGAAGCTAAAAGAAAATATCTGTAAATCTGATTTTTTTACCCGATCTCTTAATTGAGGTCGGGTTTTGTTTTTGCTATTCGATAAAGGTATTATCGATAATGATAATACCGATTATATATTTTAAGAATTCCCAAAAGGCAAGAGTACTGTTAAAATATTAACGATGTCAGGCAAGGGAGGTTTTATTGTGTGTAAAAACGGTATTTCAAAAGCAACACTCGGAAGAATACCGATGTATCTTGATTTGCTCAGGGGCTTGCCGGAAGAACGATATGAACATATATCGGCAACAACCATAGCACGAAAGCTCTCGCTTGGCGAAGTTCAGGTCAGAAAGGACCTTGCATCAATCAGCGGTGCAGGAAAGCCGAAGCTTGGTTATCTTACATCAGAACTTATTGAAAATCTCGAAAACTGTCTCGGACAAGATCATCTGACGCTCGCAGTTCTTGTCGGAGCGGGTAAGTTGGGTAAAGCGTTACTTGATTATGACGAGTTTGAAAAGTTTGGTATCAGAATTACGGCGGCATTTGACAGTAACGACAAAATCATAAGCCTTAACGGAAAAATCAAAATTCAACCGATAAACGAATTTGAAGATTTTTGCAAAAGCCGTAACATACAGCTTGGCATAATAACCGTCGGCGCAGGTTCAGCACAGGCTGTCTGCGACAAAATGGTGGAATGTGGAATTACGGGAATACTTAATTTTGCACCGTGCAGTCCTCATGTGCCGGACGGAGTAGTTATTCAAAATGAAAATCTTGCGCTTTCATTGGCGCATTTAAAAAATCAGATAAACAAATAATTTATTTTCAGGAGGATACAAATGGAAACAAAGAATTACGCAATTGTAGATAGCGTTGAAAAGCTTCAGGAGGCTATCGCAAGAACAAGAGAAGCTCAGCAGAAGTTCGCTACCTACACACAGGAGCAGGTTGACAAAATTTTCCTTGCAGCAGCATCTGCAGCAAACAAAGCAAGAATCTCACTTGCTAAAATGGCAGTAGCTGAAACAGGAATGGGCGTTGTTGAAGATAAGGTTATCAAAAACAACTACGCAGCAGAATACATCTACAACGCATACAAGGAAACAAAAACTTGTGGTGTTATCGAAGAGGATAAGGCTTTCGGTATCAAGAAGGTAGCAGAGCCTATCGGTGTTGTGGCAGCGGTTATCCCGACAACAAACCCAACATCAACAGCAATCTTCAAGTGCTTACTTGCTCTTAAGACACGTAATGCAATTATCATTTCTCCTCATCCCAGAGCAAAGGGCTGTACAATTGCAGCAGCAAAGCTTGTTCTTGAAGCAGCAGTAGCAGCAGGCGCTCCTGAAGGAATCATCGACTGGATTGACGTTCCCTCACTCGAAATGACAAACACAGTTATGAAGGAAGCAGACATCATCCTTGCAACAGGTGGCCCCGGCATGGTTAAGGCTGCTTACTCAAGCGGTAAGCCGGCTCTCGGCGTTGGTGCTGGTAACACACCTGCTATCATCGATGACAGCGCAGACATCCTTCTTGCTGTTAACTCAATCATCCACTCAAAGACTTTCGATAACGGTATGATCTGTGCTTCAGAGCAGTCAGTTATCGTTCTTGAAAGCATTTACGATGCAGTGAAGTCTGAGTTTGCAGCACGCGGTTGCTACTTCCTTGATCCTGCAGAAACAGAAAAGGTAAGAAAGACAATCATCATCAACGGCGCACTTAACGCTAAGATCGTTGGTCAGCCCGCTGCAAAGATCGCTGCACTTGCAGGTGTAACAGTTCCTGCAGGCACAAAGATTCTTATCGGTGAGGTTGAAAGCGTTGACATCAGCGAAGAGTTCGCACACGAAAAGCTTTCACCCGTACTTGCAATGTACAAGGCAGAGTCATTTGAAGATGCTCTTCAGAAGGCAGAGCACCTTGTTGCTGACGGTGGTTATGGTCATACATCTTCTGTTTACCTCAACGAGGTTACAGAGAAGGAGAAGCTCAACGAGTTCGCAGCTCGTATGAAGACTTGCCGTATCCTTGTTAACACACCTTCATCACACGGTGGTATCGGTGACCTTTACAACTTCAAGCTCGCTCCGTCACTTACACTCGGTTGCGGTTCATGGGGCGGTAACTCAGTATCAGACAACGTTGGTGTTAAGCACCTTATCAATATCAAGACAGTAGCAGAAAGAAGGGAAAATATGCTCTGGTTCCGTGCACCTGAGAAGGTATACATTAAGAAAGGATGCTTACCGATTGCTCTTGATGAGCTTCGCACAGTACGCGGTTCAAAGAAAGCATTTATCGTAACAGATACATTCCTTTACGAAAACGGCTACACAAAGCCCATCACAGATAAGCTCGACGAAATGGGCATCGCTCACACAACATTCTTCAATGTTCAGCCCGACCCGACACTCGGCAACGCTAAAGAAGGTGCTGCACAGATGGCAGCATTCAAGCCGGACACAATCATCGCTCTCGGCGGCGGTTCAGCAATGGACGCAGCAAAGATTATGTGGGTTATGTATGAGCATCCCGAAGCAGACTTTATGGATATGGCAATGAGATTCATCGATATCCGTAAGAGAGTTTACACATTCCCGAAGATGGGCGAAAAGGCATACTTCATCGCTGTTCCCACATCAGCAGGTACAGGTTCAGAAGTTACACCTTTCGCAGTTATCACAGACGAAGCAACCGGCGTTAAATATCCTCTTGCTGACTATGAGCTTCTTCCGAACATGGCAATCATCGATACAGATTTCCATATGTCAGCTCCTAAGGGTCTTACAGCAGCATCAGGTATTGACGCTGTAACACACGCAGTTGAAGCTTACGCAGCAAT
>JAFYUD010000043.1 GCA_017549665.1 Clostridia bacterium
AGGTGGAATCCCTGTGGGGCGTGTTACGAAAACGGTGATGTAAACATTCCGTCACCCGAAGCACTTACACGAAACATACTTTACGGAAACAGCTTTTTCAGAAATGAGCTCGGCACGGAATCAAACGACATTTTCCTTCCCGACTGCTTCGGCTTCGGCAAGGCTTTGCCCACAGTTGCAGCACATTCGGGGCTTAAAGGCTTTTCCACAGGCAAGCTCTTCTGGGGTTCATCCGTACCCATTCCCTTTGACACGGGAAGATGGGTCGGCGCAGACGGAAGCGGTGTTTGGGCTGCGCTGATGCCTTTCTCCTATACTACGGCTTTCAAAGATATGAAGAAAGCAAAGCGCATTAACGAAAAGCTTGAAAAAAATAAAAAAGAAGGTCTGCCCCGTTTCACATTTGCCTATCACGGCATAGGTGACAGAGGCGGTGCACCGCACAAATCATCAGTCAGAAATGTCATAAAAGCACAGCGTAACAATAATGCAAATGACACGGAGGTCTGCTCTGCAACATCTCAGGAATACTTTGAGATGCTTGACAGCCTTCCCGAAGAAACAAAAAGCTCCATGCCCGTTTTTGACGGTGAGTTTCTTCTGACCGCTCACGGTGCAGGCAGTTACACATCAAGAACAGTTACAAAACGATGGAACAGACGAAGCGAGCTTCTTGCAGATGCCGCTGAAAGATTCTGTTCAGCAGCTTTTGCAAACGGACTTGCTGATTACCCGTCTTACGGCATTGACAAGGCGTGGAAAAATGTTATTGCACATCATTTCCACGACGACATAACGGGTACTTCATTTGAAACCTGCTACACAAGAAGCCACAATGATTATATTCAGGCGATGAATACTTTTTCTGCCGAATATACAGCAGCATGTAAAGCTGTTTCGGAAAAGCTTGATACATCTTTTGTCAAGGGTATTCCCGTCGTTGTTTCAAATCCGTTACAGACAGCATCTTCAAGAACAGAAGCTGTAAGTGTGACACTTACAAGCAACAGAAATTTCTTTGCTGTCTATAACAAGGACGGAAACGAAGTCCCCTCTCAGGTAAAAGCAATTTCTGACGACAAAAAAGAAATCACATTTATTGCAGACGTAAAGTCATGCGCACTTGCAGTTTACGATATAAGGGAATCCGACTCGGTCTGCGAAATAAACACAGACCTTTCAACAGACGGACACTCCATCGAAAACAGATACCTTTCGGTAAAAACTGATGCAAACGGTGACATCTGCAGTATTTTTGACAAGACAATAAACAAAGAGCTTTTAGAAAAGCCCATAAGGCTTGCAGTATTCAACAACACTCACAGCTTTGACTGGCCCGCATGGGAAATAAAGTATGAAGATGTGTGTGAAAAGCCTTATATGTATGCATCTTCTCCCGAAGTAAAAATCAGGGACAACGGAAGCGCACTCTGCTCACTTGAAATTACACAGACTGCAGGAAAATCAACCTTCAGACAGATTATTTCATTACACAGTGAAAGCCGATTCGTTTCCGTATGCAACGAAACAGACTGGCGGGAGGAAGCATCACTGCTCAAAGCAGAATTCCCCTTGAATGTAAAAAATGACATTGCAAACTATGACACAGGCATAGGCTTTACAAAAAGAGCAACAAATACAAAGTCTCTTTATGAAGTGCCTGCACAGAAATGGGCGGATATCACCGACGAAAACGGTGATTACGGTGTTGCAGTTTTCAGTGATTCAAGACAGGGCTGGGACAAACCCGACAAATCAACTCTCAGACTCACACTTATCCATACTCCTCTGGCAAATTACAGATGGGAATGCTCACAGCATGTTATGGATATGGGGCTTAACCGTTATTCCTATGCTATTATGGGTCACAAAGCAGCCCCCACAGATATTACGGCTTTTGCAGATGCATTCTGTCAGCCGATGCACACTTTTATAACTGATAAGCATCAGGGTGAAATGGGAAGAGAATATTCATTCCTTAAGCTCAATAATGACAATGTAAGAATCACAGCCGTAAAAAAGGCTCAGGAATCAGACAGCATCATCATCCGTGTTGCAGAATGTGCCGGACTTGATACAGACGGCATCGAAGCAACATTTGCTTTACCGATTGCAGAAGCATACGAAGTCAGCGGTGACGAAAAAATTCTGAAGCCGGCTTCGTTTTCAGATTCAACTCTTTCCTTCGGCATAACGCACAACTCCGTCAGAAGCTTTGCAGTTATGCTGAAGAAAAAGGAATTCAATTCAACAGACAAAGCGGTTACACTGCAATTCAATGCAAACGGCATCACAACTGACGGAAGCTGTCAGAAGTCATCACTCAGAAACGGAATTTCCCTTCCCCGTGAAATTCTTCCGGGTGAATTCAGTTTCGCAGGTGTCAGATATGAATTTTCAGACCTTGAGAAAAACTGTATGGTCTGTGACGGCAGTGAAATTCAGGTGCCCGACGGATACGGGAATCTCAGTCTGATTATAACTTCTCTGAATGGCGACAAAACAGTTGAATTCCTAAGCGGAAACGATACAATTCAGGTAACCGTGCCTGACTGTCATGAATATCTCGGTCACTGGGATATGATGCAGCAGAGAAAAACAGGCTACATAAAACCGATTCCGCAGGCACTGACACTGACGCATACACACAATAAAAACGGAAATATAATCGCAAAACAGCTTTATCTTTTCCGTGTTGAAATTCCGCTGAGAAACGGTCAGACAGTCACAATTCCCGATGACAAGGATATTGTGATATTTGCTGCAACTGCAACTGAAAATAATTCTCAGTTCTCAAAGGGTGACACTCATTCGGATACTCTTGAAAAAAGAGAATTTGATTATGAATTTTCAGACTATGCAAAGAGACTTATGTCTCCCAACAAAGCAGAAAAGCTGCTTGACAGATTCTTTGACAGGACATTCACACTCAATGTGAAAGCCGGTGAATTCTACAATAAATATGCACTCAACGAAGTGTATTATATATTGCGTAATCTCAGTAACAAAAAGAATTATCAAAAAAATGTAAACCTTATTACGGGCAACCGTAAAACAAATCCTTAAGGAGCGTGTTTCTGATGAAAAAGAACATGAAGAAAATCATTTCCATTATACTGACAGTTGCAGTATTCATTACAGGCACATCAGTATTTGCAAGCGCAAACGACTCTCAGGCTGCTGACAACAGTGCACTTATTGCAGTTACAAATGCAGCAAACGGATTCCTCAATGTAGTTTTCAAGCATTTCGGCGGATTATTCTCAAATGACTTTCAGTCAGTTGAAGATTATTATGCAGGTGAAAGTGAAAACTTCTACGAAGGCAACGAAACTTTCCTTGATGAGCCTGCACAGAATGCAAAATGGTATCTCGGTTTTGCAAAGACAAGCATTGTACCCGAAAGTCTTAAAAACGGTGAGAAGTCATTTTACACAGGCGGCTACTTCACACAGACAGTCAACGGTGTTTTTGATGATCAGGGTGTAAATGCAATTGCTCTGAGCGACAACTCAGGCAGAGGCACTGTTATTATGGCTGCAGTTGACGGTGTCGGCGTAACCAACTCAGATGTACGTGCAATCCGTGCTGAAGCTGAGCGCAAGCTCGCTGAGCAGGGCGTTGACAGTGATATTGTTGCAATCAACATCAACAGCACTCACTGCCATACAGTTCTTGATACTCAGGGCTTCGGTCTCATGCCTCTTATCAAGGGTATTGTCCAGAATATTGCAGCATCATTCACTGCTCATGTTGAAAAAACAAGAAGCATCGACCCTGAATTCTATGATTACATGATTGACGGTGCATCAGATGCAATCGCTCAGGCTTACATGAACATGGAATCAGGTGAGCTTTACTACTTTGAGACTGCAGGTATCGGATACAGCGAAAGAAACAACAACTATCTTGACGACGAATACGGCTACATCTACAACAAGAGATATGATTCTGAAGGATATCAGCACGTTATCGCATGCTTCAGATTTGTACCCGATAACACAAACTCAGCTCCCACCGTATTTGCAAACCTCGGCGGTCATCCCACAACAATCAACAGATCTACAAAGCTTCTTTCTGCAGACTATCCGCATTATATTGAAACAAAGCTTAACGATGCAGGCATGAACTTCATGTTCATTCAGGGCGCACAGTCACCCATTTCCGTAAGTGCAGGCAGCGTAGAGACAGAGGAAATCCTTGCAGAAGTTGAAGCTGAAATTGAAGCAAATGAAGTTGTCAATGACTACGCACAGCCCAAGAAGCTCGGCTACGAATTCGCAAGACTCATCATCGAAGCACAGAAAAATGCAACAGCTGTTGCTCCCGTACTTAATGTAAAGATGTCTGAAGTTACTATTCAGCTTGAATACGGTCTTCTTGAACTCGGTGCAGTTTCAGGTCTTCTCGGCACAACAACAGTCAGAGATGCATCTTCATCTTCAGGCTACTCAATCATTTCTGAAGTAGGATATATTGAAATCGGCACAGACCTCGTGCTCCTTACTGTTCCCGGTGAGCTTGTACCTCAGCTTGTTTACGGCAATGTTGTCGACAAGACTGAAGCTTATCTCGGTACAGACTGGGAATACGAGTGTACATCTGACATCATCGGTGAAGACAAAACTGTCCTTGTTATGGGTCTTTGTAACGATGCTATCGGCTACATCGTGCCCGATAACGACTATGCTCCTTTCATAGCAGATACAATCTGGAACAATGATTTCGGTGCAAAGCTCTTCGGTGAGCCTAAGAGTCACTACGAAGAAATGCTTTCAACAAGCAGCAAAGCAGGTTCAACAGTTATCGTCGCTCTCAATGAGCTTGTAAAAGAATACAAATAAATAATCATACTGACTTCTGCCGTGCAGGAAGCAGAAGAAAAAAATCTCCTATGCACTCATTCACTGCACAGGAGATTTTTTGTAAGGAGAAAATAACATGGAAGTCAGATTAATAAAACCTGAGGAAGCTGTTGACTATCTCAAGATATCTGCAGCATCCTTTATATGGAAATTCAATGCGGAAGAAGACAAGGAAACTGAGGTTCCTGTTCTTGGCGCTTTCCACGAGGGAAAGCTGATTGCAGGCGTGGAGCTGTTTGATTTCAGATGCAACTACTGCGGAAACATTTTAAACACTCTTGTTCTCAGTGGTGTATGCAGCACTCCCGAATACCGCAGAATGGGCGGCATCAGAGCCATTTTTGATGAGGTGGGAAAAACTGCCGCAGAAAACGATATAGTTGCAGGTTTTCTTTCACCTTTCTCAATTGAATATTACGAAAAGTTCGGTTTTGCAAACCTTAACCGAACATTCGGAGTCAGAGTACCTTTTCAGAATCTCAGACATATTCCCCGCAACAACGATGTTGAGCTTTTTACGGGTGAGCAGCTTGATGAGCTTTGCGAGCTTCACAACAAATGTGCACTCAAGGAAAATCTCATGACATTACGAGAGGATATAAAGCACTTCTGCGACAAACCGCTTGAAGAAACAGATTATACTTACATTCACCGTGATACAAACGGTAAAGCAGACGGATATGTACGCTTCAGAGTAAAACGACCTGACGAAGTTGTTGCAGAGGAACTGTTTGTGCTCACCCCCGACGCACTTTATGCTCTTGTAGGATTCCTTCGCAACTACGACGGCATAACAAAGACTCTTCTTGTACGCAAGCAGTATCAGGGCTCTCCCTTTGCCTGTCTTGCAGACAGAATAGACGGTATATCCTACGAATATCAGGGCGGCACGGCAGGACGAATCTACAACATAAAAAAACTGCTTGAAAATAATACTTATCCTGAAAAATACGGAAAATTCAGCATTCTCAGTCTTGATGAATTCGAGCAGAATAAAGGCATATTCGATGTTGAATATCAGGACGGAAAAGCAACGGTCACACGCAGAGAAGACGGAGATTATGACATTTCTCTCACTGCTCCTGCGGCGGCAAGGCTTCTTCTGGCAGGCGAAGGTCACACATCAGAAACAGCGGTTTATATAGACGGCGTAAAGCTTAAAACAAATGCGGACGATTTCTTCCGTGCATTCCCCCACCGTGCAACACGTTTTACAGACAGTTTCTGGTCCATATAATAAATATCAAAACTATAAAGGAGCTGACAGTATGAAAACTGTAAAAAAATTTCTCAGCGTATTTATGGCAATTGTTATTTTAATGAGCACAGCGGTGGTTGCATTTGCATCATCAGATGAATTTGATGTGACACGTGCGGCAATCGTTATCCCGTCAGATGCAAGCATAACCGACAATTATGCGGCTGAAAGACTCAAGTACTATCTTGATGACATTATGAACAGTGATATTCAGATTATCACTGATGCTTCAACGGCAGATCTTGAAATTGCTGTCGGTGCCACAAACCGTGACAACACTGATTTTTCATCAGCAGCAGACGGAAGCTATATCATCACTTCAGATTCCGATACTGTAATCATTAACGGCGCAGGCAACAAGGGTACTCTCAACGGTGTTTACGCATTCCTTGAAAAGTACTGTGATTGTCATTGGTATGAGGCTGAAGTTATAATCATTCCCGAAAATGAACAGCTTACTATTCCTGCCGGTATAAATGAAAAGTACACACCTTTTTTCGAGTATACAGAAACAGATACTATGAGTGCAAGAGATCCTGAATTTTCAGTTGCAAACGGTCTTACAGGCGGCATCTACAAGGACCTTTCAGCCGAGCAGGGTCATGCAGTTGAATACATCGGCGGCTCAAGCCACACTCTCGTAAACGGCTATTGCAAGCCTGCTGTTTATTTTGAAGAGCATCCTGAATATTACGCACTGCGCAACGGTGTCCGTCAGCCTACTCAGCTTTGCCTTACAAATGAAGATGTAATTGACATTGTAACCGCAGAAGCTCTCGCAAAGCTCGAAGAAAAGCATAATCCCGAATCAGCAGTACAGATTCTTTCAATCACACAGGCTGATAACGGTGAATACTGTCAGTGCGAAAACTGTAAAGCTCTTGACGACAAAAACGGCTCACAGGCAGGCACAATGCTTACCTTTGTCAATGAAATCGCAAGAAGAATCAAGGCAACAGGCAAATACGATAATATTGCTTTTGACACTTTTGCATATCAGTACACAAGAAAAGCTCCCACTCAGGTAAAGCCCCGTGAGGATGTCATTGTCCGTCTCTGCTCAATCGAATGCTGTTTCGGACACACCCTTGACGATTCTTCATGCAAAGCAAATGTTGAGTTTATGAAAGATCTTAAAGACTGGAGTAAGCTTTGCAACAGACTTTATATCTGGAATTACAACCTTAATTGCGACGAAAGCATCAATATCTATGCAAACTTCGGCACACTTCAGAGAAACACACAGATTTTCTATGAGCATAATGTAAAGGGAATTTATCAGCAGGGCGTATTTTACATCGCTGAAAGCGACGGTGAATTCGGTGAAATGAAGACCTATCTTCTTTCAAAGCTGATGCAGAATCCGTACCTTGATTATGAAAAAGAAATGGAAGGCTACCTCCTCGGCGTTTACGGCCCCGGCGGTATATATCTTAAGGAATTTATTGATATTGTAACTGAGCATGCAGTTTCACCTATCAGACATCTTTACCTTGAGGAAGACTCACGATTCTCACTTCTGAGTATGACAACAAAGGATGTCAACCGTTGTAATGAATTGTGGGAAATGGCAAAAGCAGCTGCTGAAAACGAAACTCAGCTTAACCGTGTGCTTCGCTCAGAAATCTGCTGGCGCTACTGGAAATGCTCCACAATGCGTTCTGAATTTTCCAGACTGCAGCATCCCTATCTGTGGATGAAAGCAAACAAGGACCTTTATAATGACTTTGTAAAATTCGGTATTACACGAATGGGTGAAAGACAGAAGCACGAGCTTTCAGACAACGATTTAAGACATTATACAAGAAGAATATATACATGGATAACTCTTTATGATGAACCCGTATGGGACGCTCTCAATCCCGTAGGCATCGCAATCTTCAAGCTGTTTGAAGCAGAGTTCATGTATCACAACAAATAAGGCAAAAAATTAACCACCGGTTAGCCGGGTGTTCGTAAGGACACCCGGCAGTTTTATTCGCCATGCGTCGAATGGTATTACTTCGCAGTTTTATTGTGCGTTGCACAATGTTATTGTCATTCGGACAGTTTTTTTTTTGCGAATAAAATAACACTGAAGCCGTGAGGCTTCAATAACACTTTTGATTTTTCAAAAATACTACTGCAAATTTTAATTTGCAATAAACTTATACTCACAGAAGAAGATATTTTCACTTTTGCATAAGTACTTGCAAAGCATCTAACCCACTATGACACTTTTAAACTGAAAATATCACTCTTTATATAAAAAAAAATCGGGAGCACTTCATCACAAAGTGTCTCCCGATAATTTTATATGTACTTAAGAATACTCTGTTAAAACCGGTGATTTTATTTTATTCAGAATCAGAACATGATGTCTTTTACAACCTTGGCAAATGTCTTGAATGCAGCACCTGATATTTCGAAGATACCGTCTGTGCCGTAATTATCATAGAGCCAGAGGCTGAGATTTGTAAAGAATGTGCCGGGCTCTTCCTTGACAGAAGCTTCTCTTGCACCGATCTTCACAAGGATACTTACAAGTCTGTCTTCAACTTCCTTCTGCTGTCCGTCGTAGCTTGCTGTGCTGTTTACAAATGCTTCTGCCTGCGCAAGTGCAGCTGCAAGCTCTGCTGTATCCTCTGCACTGAGAGCTGATGTATCAACAGCCTTAGCCTGAGGAATATATGTATTTACAAGAGCACGGGGATCTCTCTTTGCATTGAACTGTGGGAAATCGGGAGTTGAGTAAACATCCTTGATATCATCTGTTGCAAGAAGTCGTGTTGCAAGTGCGATGATAGCATCATTTCTTGCTGTCTGTTCATGACCCTGTGCATCAAAATAGAATGTATGGTCAGGAAGAAGACCTGTTGATGCGTCAACAACATTGTCAGGAGAAATGTGATTATGAGAGGGATCTGAACAGTTGATGCTTGTATTTGCCTGCTGATAATCAGCACCGAGAGTTTCGCCTACAAGTGCGCTGTGTACGCCCATTGCTGTTGATGAAAGCTGAATAACGCCGTCAGCATTATCATCATTCCATGAGTTACCGATAAGATATAAGGGAATATCATAATCTACGATATCAAAAACTTCTACACCCTTATCAACAAGAGCCTGGATATTCTTGTGTGAATTGAGCTGTGCCTGATAGAACATATCAGTCTGACGCTTGATTTCAGGCTTTTCTGCAAGAAGAGCCTCTGATGCTGCAGGATAGAATTCCTTGGGACAAAGCCCCCAAAGCATTGTTATGTTTGCTGCAACCTCTTCAACGATGCAGTCTGCAGCCTTTCTGAGAACTGATGTAAGTACTTCATCAGGAAGAATTCTTGCGATAACTTCAATCATTCTTGCATCTTCTTCATCCATAAGAGCTTCAAGGAAGCCGTTGTAGAGGAAGTCTGTATCAAAGAATGCAAGATTCTTTGTGTAAAGGTCGCCTACGATTGTTGAGCCGTTGAGCGCAGGAACGATATAAACAACCTTATCAAGGTCATCCATAACCTGAGGATAGTACTCAAACAGACCGTTTGCAACAGAGCCACCCATACTGATGGGTACGATATTTACCTTATCGTGACCTGTTTCAGCCTTAACCATCTGGATATAAGCATAAAGCTCAGTTACGATGTCATAGTTGTTGCCGAATGAGTTGTATGCAAAGTAGTAAAGATGATCTTCACCGACCTGTGCTGCATAATCCTGAAGAGGAATGTTTCTGTAAATCTGTTCTTTTTCATAGTCAGAACATTCAGCTACTGAATAAAGATACTTCTCAACCTCGAAGTTACCTGTATTCTTGCCGTTTTCATCACACATATTTACTGCAAATGCATCACGGACAACATTGCAGAGTGCATCTGAAAGACCTGCATCTCTCTGTGTAAGAAGAGTTGCGAGTGCGGGAAAAAGTGCCTTTGAAATGATTGATCCCACATCGAGAACTGCAGGAAAAGCACTGATTCTTTTGCCGTTGTCATCAAGAAGATATTCACCGTTTTCGTCCAGTGCCCATACGTTTGACTGGCCGATACCGGGAACAACAATTGACGGACAAGTATCACAATCGCCGTTACACTCTGTCTTGTATGTTGCAGAAGCACAGATTGAGAACATGCTCAATGCGAGTACAAGTACAAGAATGCATGAAATAATTTTTTTCATGGTATTACCACCTTTTCAGTTTTATTTGCATTTTTAATTATTTACCTTTGATTTTATCAGCAAAACTTCCGCCGCCGAAGAATGAAAGTGTGCCCTTACTGAGTGAATATGTGAACTGTTCAATAATCGGATCCATAGGTGACGGCTCCTGAACCTCAATATTTTCATAACCCTGAGCACCGACATCATGCAGAACTTCGATAAGTCTTCTTTCCGCCTTTTCTGCTCTTTCTGCGTCAGCAACTGTCATTGCAAGCACTGCCTGACCTTCTGCGATTGCAGCATCAAGCTCTGCAAGCTGATCTTCACTCAATCCGCTACGGTCAACCTTGAGTGCATCGGGAAGCTTCCATCGACGAATTCCCTGTGTATAGCAAGGACCGTTGAACTGAGGATAATTTTCAGGATCTGAATTGACATCAGTAACATCACCAAGAATAATAGCCTTTGCAAGATTGAGAACAACATCATTGTATCCTACTTCATGATGCTGATTGAGGAATACCCATGTATTTTCGGGCAGGATAGCTGTTGAAGCATCAACCATATTATCAGGTGAAACATGATTGTGTGACGGATCTGAACAATATGTGTTCTTTTCGTATGTCATATCAGCAAGAGTATTCTTTCCTGCTGCACCTGTTGCACCGAGTGTTGTAGATGAAAGATTTACAATACCGTCTGAATTCACCTTTTCTGCAGATGCTACAATATTGAAATATGTGTACATCTCTTCACCAAGATCAAGGTTTGCACCTGAAATTGTATTTACACGCACACCGTCAGCAACAGCATCAAGAATATTCTGTTTAAGATTGAGTCTTGCCTGCTGGAAGGCATCAGTTCTCTCTCTTAATACATCATTATCTGAAAGATAACGCTCAGCAAGTGCATCATATCTGTAAGACGGAAGCATTGCCCAGAACTGAGGACAGTTAAGCATAAGAGTGTCGAGAATTGCACTCATTGCTCCGGTGAGAAGAGCATCAACACCCGCACGGGGAAGAATGTGAAGCAGGGAGTTGATCAGATAGCCGAGCATGGGGCTGCCTTCTGACTCAACAAAAATATTTGCCATAAACTGATGATAGAGATATTCATCATCAAGACGCCATTCACGGCCCATCATATCTGCAACAATATCTGTACCGTCAAGACATGCAACTGCATTTACAATCTGATCAAGCTCATCGTGACCGTATTTTTCAAGATAAGCTGTAAGAATCGTGCCGCCGAGACTTACGGGCAGAAGAGAAACCTTATCATGACCTGTCTGTGCTTTGACCATTTCTATATACTCTGCAAGATCATCGGCAGAATCCATGGGATCGCCAACAAGATTGAATGTGAAGAAGTAAACATGATCTTCTCCGATAACGTCAACAAGAGACTTCATGGGCACCATTCTGTATGTCCAGTCAAGATCATCTTCTGACATATACTCAAGAGAGTAATTCCATCTCTGAGTTTTGAGATTTTCAACATGATCACCGTTTTCATCACATCTCTGATACTTAAAAATCTCTGAAACAAGGCTATATGCCGCATCATCAATACCCACATTTCTCTGAAGAAGAATAGTTGCAATAACTCTTATAACAAGCTTG
>JAFYUD010000044.1 GCA_017549665.1 Clostridia bacterium
CAACCTCGGATTTGATGCATAAGAAGTTGTTTACTTCAGCTACGACTGGCGTATGGACATGCAGACAATCGCTGCACAGCTTGATGCACTCGTTAAGCTCGTAAAGGATACAACAGGTGCTGACAAGGTTAATCTCGTAGGCTTCAGCATGGGTTCATGCGTTGTTACAACTTATCTTCACGACTACGGTTATGAAGATATCAAGGATGTTGTTATCCTTTCAGGTGCATTCAACGGCGTTTCAACCTGCGGCGAGCCCTTCAGCGGTCAGATCGCATTCAACAACGACGGCATGATCACCTTCCTTATGACAATGTTCGGTGACAGCCTTTCAGATTACATGCTCAAGACTCTTATCGAGGCTCTCAATCAGACAGGTGTTCTCGGAAACGTTCTTACAGTTGCTGAAGAAATGAATTATGCAATTCTTGACGACGTATTCGAAATGGGTCTCAAGACAACATTCGCAAGAATGCCCGGTATCTGGTCTGTTATTCCTTATAATATGTATGAAGATGCAAAGGCTCTTCTCGTCGGTGACAATGTAACAGACGAATTCGAAGCAAAAATCGACTATTATCACTACGAAGTTCAGGGCAACAACAAGGAAATCCTTGACGGTGTCATTGAAAACGGCGGCAACCTTGCAATCATTGCAAAGTACGGCAGCACTATTCCTCCCGTATGCGTAAGCCAGCTCAACATCGGTGATATGGTTATCGATACAGTTTACACTTCATTCGGTGCAACATGCGCACTTGCAAACTCAACTCTCGGTGCTGATTACGTACAGGCTGCTGACTGCGGTCACAACCACCTTTCAGCAGACAACATGATTGATGCTTCAACATGTGCTTACCCCGAGTACACATGGTTTGTAAAGGATCTTATGCACGCTGACCACACTCCTGCACAGTGGGAGCTTATCAGATTCATTTTCGCTTCTGAAGAACAGCCCACAGTAAACGACAGTGCTGCATATCCTCAGTTCCTCATCAGCGTTGACGAGAACACAATCGTTCCTCTTTCAGCTGACAATGATACAGGCAAATACGGTGAAAAGGAATCAATGACTTTCTTTGAGTTCATCGCAGACCTTTTCAAGAGACTTTTCAATGCACTCAAGGAACTTTTCAACATCGCATGAGGTAAATGAAATGAGCAACATTAAATGTGGCATACAGCTGTTCACAATCCGTGACTACTGTAAGACAATTGAAGATATCGACAAAACTCTCTGCGAGCTTGCATCATGGGGAGTAAAGGATATTCAGGTATCAGGTATCGGCAAGGTTGACTGGAACGAGCTTGCCGACACCGTAAAGAAATACAACATGGATGTATGTGTCACTCACACTCCCTTTGAGCGTATGCTGACAGATACTGATGCTGTTATCGATGAGCATCTCAATCTCGGCTGTGACTGTCTCGGCATCGGTGCAATGCCCGGCGAATACGAAAGAACTGAGGAAGGCGTGGAGAAATTCATGGCTGACCTGAGAATCGTTGCTGAGAGAATGAGAAAAAGAGGCGTTCATCTTGCATACCATAACCACGATTTTGACCTGAAGCTTTATGGTGACAGATCAATTCTTGACAGAATGCTTGAAGATTTTGACGAAGATCTTCTCTGGTTCGTTCCCGACGTGGCATGGATGCAGATTGCAGGTGAAAATCCTGCAGAATACCTTAAGAAAATGAA
>JAFYUD010000045.1 GCA_017549665.1 Clostridia bacterium
GCATTCTGTATGGAAGACGGTGAGACTCAGGAATTTTCACGCAGAAATAATTCACTTACGTCAATTCAGAAATTTACCGGCGGAATTTCAGCTGTTATGAATCCGCTGACATATGTAATAGTCAATCTTGCAATAATCTGGCTTGTCCATACAGGAGCATTGCGTGTTGACTCGGGAATCCTTACTCAGGGAGCTGTTGTTGCTCTTTATAACTATATGACTCAGATTCTCGTTGAGCTTGTAAAGCTTGCAAATCTTATAATAAGCATTACAAAGGCTGTAGCATGCGGTAACCGTATTCAGGCAGTACTTGACATCAGACCTTCTTTCGTTGCTCCTGAGCAGTCACAGACTGTGTCAGAGAGTGAATATGCAGTCGAATTCAGAAATGTTTCACTCAGATACTCAACTGCAGGTGAAGAATCATTGTCAGGTATCAGCTTCAGTGCAAAGCATGGTGAAACTGTAGGTATCATCGGCGGCACAGGCTCAGGTAAAACTTCTCTTGTAAATATGATTTCAGGCTTTTACAGGGCAGAAAAGGGTACAGTGCTTATCGATGGCAATGATATAAGTGATTATTCAGAAAATCAGCTTCGTGATAAAACGGGCATTGTGCCTCAGAAGGCTGTTCTTTTCAGTGGTACTATAAGAGATAATCTCCGTTGGGGTAATGAAAACGCAACTGATGATGAAATTCTTGCCGCTGCAAAAATTGCACAGGCTTACGATGTTGTAAAAAGTAAGGACGGCGGACTTGATGCGGTTGTTGAGCAGGGCGGTAGAAATTTCTCAGGCGGACAAAGACAGCGTCTTACAATCGCAAGAGCGCTTGTAAAAAATCCTGATATTCTTATTCTTGATGACAGTGCATCTGCACTTGACTTTGCGACTGATGCAGCACTGCGCAAGGCCATAAGAGAAAACTGTGATGATATGACGGTGTTTATAGTTTCTCAGAGAGCATCGTCAGTGCGTTATGCAGACAAAATAATCGTTCTTGATGACGGTGAAGCAGTAGGAATCGGCACTCATGATGAGCTGATTGATTCCTGTGAGGTTTACCGTGAGATTTACGAATCTCAGTTCAGAAAGGAGGATGCAGTCAATGTCTAAGACAAAAAAGGCTCCTGCAGGTACAGTAAAAAAAGTCCTGCATCATATCAGGAGATACAGATTGCTTCTTTTCCTTTCAATCGTTCTTGCAACAATCAGTGTTGCAGGTACACTTTATGCACCTATTCTTATCGGTGATGCAATTGACCTTATCGTGGGTAAAGGTGATGTTGATTTTGAAGGCATCGCAAAGCTGCTGCTTGAAATAGGAATCATCGCAGGTGTTGTTGCACTTGTACAGTGGCTGATGAATACTGTCAATAACAGAATAACTTATCATGTCGTAAGAAACGTAAGGGAAGAGGCATTCCGTAAAATTCAGATTCTTCCTCTCAGTTATATCGATACTCACGCCCATGGTGATACAGTCAGCCGGGTAATTGCCGATGCTGACCAGTTTGCAGACGGTCTTCTTATGGGCTTTACTCAGCTTTTTACAGGTGTCACAACAATTATCGGAACACTTTTCTTTATGCTCAGCATCAACTGGAAAATAGCTCTCGTTGTGGTTGTGCTTACACCTCTTTCACTTTTTGTTGCAAGATTTATTGCAAAGAAGACTTATTCAATGTTCAAGCTTCAGTCTGAAACACGTGGTGAGCAGACAGCATTCATTGATGAAATGATAGGCAATCAGAAGATTGTCAAGGCATTCGGCAGGGAAGACGAAAATCTTGAAAAGTTTGATGAAATCAATGCAAGACTTGAAAAGTTTTCACTTAAGGCAATTTTCTTTTCATCACTTACAAATCCCTGTACAAGATTTGTAAACAGTGTTGTATATGCATTTGTTGCATTGACAGGCGCACTGGCAGTAACCGAGGTCGGCTTTACTGTTGAAACAGCTTTCACAATCGGTGGTCTGAGCTGTCTTCTCAGTTATGCAAATCAGTACACAAAGCCTTTTAATGAAATTTCAGGCGTTATAACAGAGCTTCAGAATGCTCTTGCATGTGCAGCAAGAATATTTGAGCTTATTGATGAAGAGCCTCAGGTACCCGAAAAGGAAAATGCTCATACTCTTGATAGCATAGAGGGTAATGTAAGGCTTGAGGATGTAAGCTTTTCATATGTACCTGAAAAGAAGCTTATTGAAAATCTCAGTCTTGATGTAAAACCGGGTCAGCGAATAGCAATTGTCGGACCTACAGGCTGCGGAAAGACAACCCTTATAAATCTGCTTATGCGATTCTATGATGCAGATGCCGGCAGTGTGAATGTTGAAGATATCGACATCAGAGACATGACACGAAAGAGTCTTCGTTCAGGCTTCGGTATGGTGCTTCAGGAAACGTGGATTCGAGAGGGCACTGTAAGGGACAATATCGCAATGGGCAGAACCGATGCAACTGATGAGGAAATCATTGCAGCAGCAAAGGCAGCTCATGCACATTCATTCATAAAAAGGCTTCCTGACGGTTACAATACTGTTATAGGTGATGAAAAAGGCGGTCTTTCTCAGGGGCAGAAGCAGCTTTTATGTATTTCAAGACTTATGCTCTGTCAGCCTCCTATGCTTATTCTTGATGAAGCAACATCATCAATCGACACAAGAACTGAAATACGCATCCAGAAGGCTTTTATGAAGCTTATGAAGGGCAGAACAACTTTTATTGTTGCACACAGACTTTCAACAATCAGGGAATCGGATGTGATCCTTGTTATGAAAGACGGTCATGTTATTGAACAGGGGGATCATGATACATTACTTGCTCAGAACGGATTCTACACCAAGCTTTATAACAGTCAGTTTGAAAATGTATCTTAAAAAATCAATGATAGGGTGATTCACAGTGAAAAGAACAAAAATTATCTGTACATTAGGACCTGCATCTTCTGACGAAAAAATGATTAAAAAAATGCTTGAAAACGGCATGAATGTTGCAAGATTCAATTTTTCTCACGGTACACATGAGTATCATAAGGAAATGATTGACAGGTTCCGTAAGGTCCGTGATGAAATGGGCATTCCTGCTGCAGTAATGCTTGATACTAAAGGGCCCGAAATCAGACTCGGTACATTTAAGGACAACTCAGTTGTTATTTGTGCAGGTGCGGAATATACTCTTACCTCAAGAGATGTTTCAGGTGATGAAAATATTGTTTCGGTTTCTTATAAGGATCTTCCGGGTCAGCTTGAAGCCGGAGACAGAGTTCTTATTGATGACGGTATGGTTGAATTGTCTGTTGTTGAAACAAATGAAACAGATATTGTCTGTAAGGTTGTTACAGGCGGAAAAATTTCAGACAGAAAAGGTGTCAATATTCCTGCAAAGCACCTCGATTTCCCTTATATCAGTAAGCAGGATGAAGCAGACCTTATCTTCGGTGTTGAACAGCGTGTGGATTTCGTTGCCGCTTCATTTGTCCGTTCAAAGGAAGATGTAATTGCTGTAAGAAACCTTCTTGATTATTACGGCGGTCATAAAATCAAAATTATTTCAAAGATTGAAAATATTGAAGGTGTTGAGAATTTTGATGAAATTCTCAGCTATTCAGACGGTATCATGGTTGCACGAGGAGACATGGGTGTCGAAATCGATTACGAAAAGCTTCCCGGTCTTCAGAAATCATTCATCAAGAAGTGCTATCAGGCAGGCAAGATGGTTATCACAGCAACTCAGATGCTTGAATCAATGATTCACAATAATACACCTACACGAGCAGAAATAACAGACGTTGCAAATGCTGTTTTTGACGGTACATCTGCAGTTATGCTTTCAGGTGAAACAGCCATGGGTGCTCATCCTGACCTTGCAGTAAGTGTAATGGCAAAGATTGCAAGTCAGGCTGAAAATGATGCGTTTTCACTTGGTAATTACGCTTACGACAATAACGAAGATGATATTGCAAATGCAATCTGTGATGCTGCATGCACTACAGCACGTGATATTCACGCAGCAGCAATTATTGCAGTTACAATTTCAGGCTCAACAGCAAGAGGTGTGTCAAAATTCAGACCCAATGAAATCATTGTTGCCGCAACACCTGATGACCAGACATACCATCAGCTTGCTTTGTCATGGGGCGTATACCCCGTAAAGGCACTTATGCAGAATGATGCTGATTCATTGCTTTTACATGCAATTGCCTGCGCTAAGAAGGACGGCTATGTAAAAGACGGTGACAGAGTGGTTATCACTGCAGGCAACGGCGGCGTTACAAACCTTCTCAGAGTTGAGGTTGTAAACAGAAAGTTCTGATGAAATGTTATCTGCTGAAGATTGAGAATTCTGTCTTGTAATTTTCAGCAGATTGATGATATAATAGAATCTATAATGAAACGGGAGGACGAATATGAAGACTTTACCTATCTGGCAGGATATCAATGTTTTCAGTATAAATACTGAAAAGCGTTCAGCGGCAGGTTTCCCTGTATGTCCTGAAAGCGGCGAGAAGAAAATAAAATCCCTTAACGGTGTCTGGAAATTCAGATTCCAGCCTGACAGCACACATATTCTTAACGGTTATCAGAATCCTGATTTTGATACATATCATTTTGATGACCTTGTTGTACCCTCAGAGTGGCAGATCAAAGGCTACGGTACACCTATCTATACAAACATCAACTATCCCAAGCCCATTTCAATGACTAATATTCCTTCGATTGATGATACAATCAATCCCTGCGGACTTTATGTCAAGGATTTTGAGCTTGAGGAAACTGACGATAATGTATTCATTCATTTCGGCGGTATAAATTCATGCGGAGAAGTTTTTGTCAACGGTGAATTTGTAGGCTATTCTCAGGATACATTTGACGAAACAGAATACGATATCACAAAATATGTTCATGCAGGCAAAAACAGACTCGCAGTTACTGTACGTCAGTTCTGCGACGGCAGTTATCTTGAGGATCAGGATATGTGGCGTCTTGCAGGTATTTTCCGTGATGTAACTCTCGTATTCAAGCCTAAAAAATATATCAGGGATTTCTTCATCAGAAGTGAATTCAGTGATAATTATAAAAAGGCTCAGTTTAAAATTGACACAGAAATCGAAACAAGAGGTGCTAAGTTCGATGGTGGTAAGCTTCTTGTTGAAGTGCTTGATGAAAAGGGCAAGCTTCTTACATCTGCAGAGTCTGCAATTATCGCAATGGACAGTGCAGAAACAAAGAAGAGTATTATTTCAAAGCCTGTAAGCGGTTTTAAGCTCTGGAGCCATGAGGATCCGTATCTTTACAATGTCAGAGTTTCTCTTATTGAAAACGATACAGTTGTTGATGTCAGAGAGCATAAGTACGGATTCCGTGAAATCAGAATTGAAAAATACAATGCAGAAACAAAAAGAGGGCCGTTCATTCTTCTTAACGGTGTGCCCCTTAAAATCTGCGGTGTCAACAGACATGATTTCCACCCCGATTACGGTCATGCAGTACCCGAAGAAATAACAAGAGCTGACCTTGAGCTTCTCAAGAGAAGTAATATCACAAATGTAAGAACAAGCCATTACCCCAATTCACGCAGATTTTACGAGCTTTGCGATGAAATCGGTATTCTTGTAATGAGTGAGAACAACCTTGAAACTCACGGTCTTGCAATAAAGATTCCCGGCAGCGATCCCAGGTGGAGCGCTCAGTGCTGTTACAGAATGGCAAACATGGTTGAGTCTTATAAGAACCACTCATGTATCCTTTTCTGGTCTCTCGGTAACGAAGCAGGTGTCGGTAAGACCTTTGCCGATATGAAGCAGACAGCTCTGAGAATTGACAATACAAGACCCATTCATTACGAGCCTGACGCATATATCGAGATTTCCGATGTCATGAGTGAAATGTATACCGTTCAGACTGCAATGTCTGAAATCGGTGAAAACAAGCCTCATGTACATTCAAGAGCACTCTGGAATCTTCAGCAGGGATATCAGCTTACTCCCGAAATGTATCGTGATAAGCCCTTTATTCAGTGCGAATACAGTCATGCGATGGGTAACAGTATGGGTAACTTCTCAGATTACTGGGATGATTTCAAGAGATATGACCGTCTTTCAGGCGGATATATCTGGGACTTTGCTGACCAGGCAATCAGAACAAAAACACCTGATGGTAAGGATAAGTGGAATTACGGCGGTGACTTCGGTGATACACCCAATGACGGTAATTTTGCATTCAACGGTGTTTTCCAGGGTGACAGAAAGCCTAATCCCCATTATTTTGAAGTTGTAAAATGTTATCAGCAGGTTGATTTTACTTTAAGCGGAAATGATGTGAAGCTTCTTAACAGATTCATGTTTACTTCACTCAAGGCATTTAAGCTTAAATTTGTCCTGAGCAATCAGGCAGGTATTATCAGAGAAGCATCAGTTGATCTTCCCGATACAAAATACCTTGAAACAGCAACTGTCAGAATTCCTTTTGACATGGCAGAAGAAGGCGAATATACACTTGATATGTATCTCACTCTCAAGAGTGCAAAAATGAAGCTTCCCAAGGGACACCTTATGGCAAGAGAGCAGTATGTTCTCGGTTCATATGATTATGCTTCAACACGTCCTGCTGACGGAGAAATCAGCTGTACTGAAACATCCTCTGATTATATATTCAACGGCGCAGACTTCTCAATCAGTGTTTCCAAAAAGAGCGGTGAGCTTTATTCATATAAGCTTAACGGCAAGGAGTGTCTCAAGAGCGGTATAAAGCCTTGCTTCGGCAGAGCAAATACAGACAATGAGCGTATTGCTCAGATTCCTGTTGACATTCTTAAAGACGTTATGGGACTTAACGCATTCAGACGTGCTTCAGAAACTATCAGAGCTTCAAAGGTGAAGGTATCTGATTATAACGGCTGTAAGAAGGTTGTTGTTGACTGGCGTTGCCGTTGTGTTGACAGTATTAAAACAGAATATATCATCACACCTGACGGTAAAATTATAACAAGTCTTACCTGCAGAAATATCACACCTTATGATATGCCCAGATACGGTCTTACATTTGAGCTTGATTATGGCTTTGATTCAGTCCGTTATTACGGCAAAGGACCTCATGAAAATTACTGTGACAGAAAAACAGGTGCATATCTCGGCGTTTACAGCTTTGATAAATGTGAGGATTTTATTCACGATTATCTTTTCCCTCAGGAAAACGCAAACCGCTGCGATGTAAGATGGCTTGAAGTAGGCAAGGACACATGTCTCCGTGTTGACGCAGTAGGAAAGCCCTTTGAAGCAAGCGTACATCCTTACACACTTGCAGAACTGCAGGCGGCTGATCATTCATGCTATCTTCCTAAGCACGATTTCCTCACTGTTTATATTGATGGCGGTCAGCACGGTGTCGGCGGCGATATTCCCGCACTTGCAGCACTCAAGCCTCAGTACAAGCTGCCGAAATTCAAGAAGCTTATTATGAAGTGTATTATTTCATTTAAATAATACAGTTTTGTAATTATACTTGATTTTTGTTGTGTAATGTTGTATTATTAATAAAGTGAGAACAATAAATTAAAAAAATGTTAAAGGTGATGTTTAAATGAAGAGAAAATTATCAGTTCTTCTTGCACTTATGCTTGTAATCGCTCTCGTTTTTACAGGTTGTAAAAAAGAAGAGAAGCCTGCAGGCACTGTTGAGGATAATCCCGCAGATGTTGTTGTAGATAATGACAATAACGGAATAGGCAGCGTAAAGAGTGATATTCAGATTGAAGAAGGCGAATCAATCGTAGAAAAGCATGTTGCTAAAGATGTTCAGACATTCCTGACTGGCCACTATACTCTTAAGGGTACAATCTATTCCGCTGATGCAGCAACTCCCTGGACAATCGCAACTGACGGTAAAAATTATCATGTAACAACAAGCTCACAGGGACTTTCATTCGGTGTTCTTATTATTGATGATGTTACATATCTTGTACAGCCCAGTGCAAAGACATATACAGAGCTTACTGATATGCTTCTTAAAACACTCGGTCTTGAAGAAGATTTTGATATTGCAGAGCTTACAAACTTCAAGGTTGAAGATATTGATAATACTATTTCCAAAATTAATCAGTCTGCAGTTACAATCAACGGCCAGGAAGGTGTTTGTAACGAGTATTTCTATGATGAAATTTCTGCAAAGCTTTATTCAATAGGTGATAAGCTCATACAGATTGACAACTATGATGCTGATGGCGCACTTACAATGCAGATTGTTGTTGATGAGATTTCTCCTGATATAGCACCTGACACACTTACACTTAACGGACTTGAGAAGGCTTCAATCACAAGCTTTATCTCATCCATTATGAAGTCAGCAGCAAAGGAATAATGAGCAGCAGGAAAGTTGCCGTCGTAACAGGCGGAGCTTCCGGCATTGGAGAAGCATCAGTGCGCAGATTGTGCGCAGACGGTTTTTCCGTAGTCATAAATTATTGCAGCTCTGAAGCAAAGGCAAACGCTCTCGCTTCAGAGCTTTCTTTTAAAGGCTTTGATGTTATGACTGCAAAAGCTGATGTAGCTGACAGTGCGGAAGTCAATGAAATGATTGAAAAGGTATCGGCTGATTTCGGTACACCCTATATTCTTGTCAATAACTCAGGAATAGCTCAGCAGAAGCTTTTTACTGATATAACAGATGAAGAATGGCAGCGAATGATTTCTGTAAACCTTACAGGTGTGTTCAATTGCTGTCGTGCTGTATTGCCTTATATGATTCATGAGAAAAACGGAAGGATAATCAATATTTCTTCCATGTGGGGACAGGTGGGCGCTTCTTGCGAAGTTCACTATTCTGCAGCTAAGGCAGGCGTTATAGGTCTTACCAAGGCTCTTGCTCAGGAGGTTGCCCCTTCGGGAATTACAGTTAACTGTATTGCCCCCGGAGCAGTTGAAACAAAAATGATGTCTTCATTTTCAAAGGAAGATATTGACGCTTTGTGTGAAGAAATTCCACTTATGCGCCTTGGCAGAGCTGAAGAAATTGCTTCTGCAGTATCATTTTTTGCTTGTGAAGGTGCAGGGTATATCACAGGTCAGATTCTCGGCGTAAACGGCGGAATGGTTATTTGAATCAATAATACATAAAGAAAAGAACCATTGTCATTTGACAATGGTTCTTTTGTATAATAATACTTATTAATAATCTGAAACTCTGATGATTGATTCAACAGCGAAGTCTGCAATCTGACCGAGCTTTGCTCTCAGTTCACCTTCAGGAGCAGGATTTGTAACAAATGCAAGCTCATTTTCAGGTGCATTGTCAATTGTAAGGACTCTTACAGCACCTACAGAAGCATTGATCGCCTTGATGACCTGATCTTTATCTGCTGAAACTGTACCTCTTGCGTAAACTGCTGTTGACTGAAGATTATAATCAGCAACATAGTTTTCCTGAGCATCGTCCCAACCGAAATTCTTCTTCTTTTCAATATGCTTTGCAGCGTCGATAACGTCAGCAACTACAGCACTTGCTGTGGGGAATTTACCTGCGCCTCTGCCGTAGAATACAGTGTCACCGACAGCGTCGCCACGTACAAGCACAGCATTGAATACATCTTCAACACCTGCAAGCTGTGAATGGTTGTTTACAAAAGCAGGACCTACAACAACGGAAATGCTGTCGTCACTTACTTTCTTTGCTGAAGCAATAAGCTTGATTACACCGCCCCATGCAGCTGCGTAAGAAACGTCACTGAGCTTGATGTTTCTGATGCCTTCTGTGTGTACGGAATCAGGATATACGTGTTTGCCGAAGCTGAGAGCTGCAAGGATACAGATCTTTCTGCATGAATCGTGACCGTCAACGTCTGCTGTGGGGTCCTTTTCTGCGTAGC
>JAFYUD010000046.1 GCA_017549665.1 Clostridia bacterium
CAGTTGATAAAAACAACAGCTCCCTCTGAGAGGAAGCCGTTATTGTATCCTGCAATTATGAATTATGCATTAAAGTTTTATGAAAGTCCTGCCGCAATTCTGAGAATAGTTCTGGCATCTGAGGCTGTTATCTTACCGTTATCGTCAATGTCTGCGGCTTCGCTTACTATCCATTCCGGTTTGTCGAGATTTGCTGCGGCTCTCAAGGCGATTCTTGCATCGGCTGCCGTGATATCACCGTCGCAATTAGTGTCTCCGACTACGCAGACGGTTAAAGTATCGATAATGTAATCTTCAATTGCAGTATAAATTGTTCCGCCGTTTGTAACAAAGCTGTTGTTGTCAGAGATTGTGTTTCCGTTTGCATCTTTAAACATTATGTTGTTTCCGTTAAGGTAGCTTAATGCTTCGCTCTGTGTGATTTTTCCCTTGAAGTAAATATATTTTCTCTGTCTTACGTCGGCAGATTCCTTCGGGTCAATATGATTTATCTCTGATTTGTTTACAACTTTACCGTAGGGCTCGGTAATTTTTACCTTTGGCTCAATAATATTTCCGTCAACGTCAGTTGCTTCAACTCGGATGCTGAAATTAACTTCGCCAACGCCAATGCAGGTTATATATCCCAAAGTTGAGTAACCCCAACCGTTACTTCTGTCAGCATATTGGTCATTCCATGAAACGTAGAAGCACATGCCTGTGTCTGTTGCCCGGCAATATTCGGTGTAAACAGCAACAGGCTGTAATATAAATCCGCCGAATTGTAATATATCGGTATTAAAATCAACGTAAATCTGTACATAGCCGTATTTTTCAAGCTCGGGAACGCGTACATCTATATAACCTCCGGACGATTCATTTTCATCAAAACTGAATATGCGTCCGGCATCGATTTCAATATCATAGCTGTTCTGTGCAAATACGGGTATTGTAAGACCTGTCAGCATGGCAATCGAGAGAATGATACATAATAATTTTTTCATAAAAAATCCTCCTTTGTTATTCCAAGCCTGCAGCCATTCTGAGAATCGTTCTGGCATCTGAGGCTGTGACTGCCTGGTCGTTGTTTATATCTGCAAGATAAATCTTTGCATTCGTGAGAGTAAGTGTGCCGGATGAATAATCCATTGCATTGTTCGCATCAGCTGCAGTGATATTACCGTCCATATTTACATCACCTTTACGGTAACAATTTGGCTCAGGATACCATTTCATTGCAGACGAAAAATCTGCAGCGGAAGTGTATTTTTGCCAAACAACTGATGCTCCGGTTGATGTTGCATTATCCTGAACGGTTAAGTAATAATATGTTCCGGAAATATATTTGTAAATTGAGAGTGTTCCGTCGCTGTTTGTCAAGAATTTTATTTCATACGGATTGGATGTATCAAGAACATTGTTATAATATCTTCCGCTTATCAGTGTGCCGACATTCAGACAACCGGTGTTCTTGTATGCATTGTTTATCCGGTAATCTCCGTTTGTAGCCTTCTGAATTATCCACATCTGCTTAATGCTTCCGATATATGAAGCTTGTGAAATGGTGTTGTCGGAAGAATTCAGTGTCAGATAATGACCGCTATTGACATTTTTTAAGTAAAATATACCTTCATGTTCGTCTTTATACTGAAAACGTTCATCATCAAGAGACCATGCATAGCCGACCTTCACAGTGCCTGATACGGAATCCACCTTGTCAATTTTTACGGTATATGCAGAGGTTGATGTCGGGCTGCTGTAATATACCATTTCGGTTGAAGAATTTGTGTTTGCAGAAGATTTTAATGTTGTGCTGCCACTAAGCAAAGAAAGATTAAGATTATGTGCCGGTGCCTCAGTAACGCTGTTTGCGGAACTATGGTCTGAAGAAGTTACAGTGTTTGCCCGTAACCATGCAATGCTCACATTAAGACCGGATGCATTATATGCCGGCTGTGCAATATTTATACTTGTACTTGCAGTTGTACCGGTTAATGTTCTTATTCCGTAGCTTCCGCTGCCTGTTATGCTGATAGCTCTGTACGGGTCAACAACACCTGTGCCTTGCTTGTCTGTTAATCCCTGTGACATTGTTTCTGTTGCATCCGTGTTTGCAGCCGGAAGTGCCTTATGGTGACATGAGGCGGATAATATTGCTTTTATAATCTGCGGGTATGCGGCTAACGACGGTCGCAGTTCTAACATCAATGCTATTATCCCGGATACAAATGGGGCTGAACTACTCGTTCCTCCACCTAACATATTTGCGGGCGCAACTAAATCTGGTTTTGCACATCCTCCAAAGTCATTATAAGAACTGTAGTAATACATGGTATCATCAGAAAAGTCTAATGTGTTTTTATTATCATATGCACCTACAGTAATAACGTTGTACGCTAAACCTGGAGCACTAATTCTATGTTTAATGCTAACACCGTCCTTGTCTATGTCATGACCATAATTGCCAGCAGATACGATAAAACTTACATTATGGTATGTTGTGATATGATCAGTCCATTTGTCAATAATAGAATATTTGTTGCTTTCCATAAATTCATCAAGAGTCTGCACATTATCATAATAATAATCACAAAGATATCCGCAAGATGAATTTATCAGAGTGACACCAATTGAAAGTAGTTCTTCAATGGCTTTCGAATAAGATTGATTGGCCACAATGCTGGAAGAATAAACTGTTGCTTGATTTGCAACCCCATTTTCTCCTGCTAAAATTTGTGCGGTATTGTTCGAATGAATTAAATCATCATCTGATGTTTCTTCATATGATGTTTCACCAACAGTTGAAAATCTTTCAGGAGGTAATTCATTATTGGTGATTACATTGAACTTTTCAACCATTCCAATTTTTACATTTTGTCCACTTAAACTCAATGTTTCGTGGATATATGAAACATTTGTTGATTCGCAAATTTCAGACATACTTATTCCAGAATCAACACCGACAACACTCTCATAGAAATAGATTGCATCCACATCATCCGATTTTGCAAGCTTTTCAATCTGTTTTTCTGTAAGCTCTGCAATAATCATCGGTGCATACTGGCTTATGAATACAATATCCTCATCGCTTATCTTTGCTTTTTCAAGAAAGTCTTTTGAGTTTTTATTATATTTTTCTTTGTAATTTTTTCTCTTTTCACCGATATATTTATCAGTCTTTTCTTTTTCTTTTTCTCGTTTCTTCTTTGTTTTATCCATATAGTCACGGATTTCTTCTGAAACTGTTTTATTATCGGGATTTTCAGAAAGTGCTGCAATTTCAGCCGCCAATTCATCAGACATATTTTCATCAATTACAGCTAAATCCTCTTCACCATAACCGAGAGTATTTTCAGTTTCTTCAACAACCTCATTATGGTCTACATCCGTAATCCATATATAAACCGGTATCTTATCGTTTTTGGATTCGGTATGCTCATATATTTTTGGGTCAATTTTATTTTTCCATGAATTAGCATTTTCTGCAAATGTGTTGAATCCAAGTCCTGCGACCAAAATGAAACTCAATAAAATAGCTATAGCCTTATAAATCTTTTTCATCTTTGATGACTCCTTTTTCAATTTTTAAAGTGCTATAAATTAAATTGTGTTTCTATTACCATACCGGCAACACCCTTTCTGTCACAATTGATATAATTCCAGTGCTTCCGATATGTATTTGGTGCACTTTTACTATATCATAGCTTTATTAAAAAGTCAATTTCTTCCTTACAACCGATTGTTTGTAAGGTATGCTTAACCTTTTATATATAACAACAAAATCGTAAAAATGTAACACAAAAAATCAGAAAATTTATCAGATTGATGAAAATCAACAGTTATTTCGAGTTGTTGATGCAATAAAACCGAACAAATGTATTGACAAAAGAACGAATGTTTGCTATAATCATATAAAACATTTGTTCTTAGGGTGATAATGATGCGTACAATTCTTCATGTTGATCTTAATAACTGCTTTGCAAGTATCGAATCCATTTTCCATCCCGAATATAAGCAGATTCCCTTTGCTGTGGGTGGTGATGAGGAAATGCGGCACGGCATTATTCTTGCCAAAAATGATATTGCAAAGAAATTCGGCATAAAAACAGGTGAGCCGCTTGTGTCTGCCCGTCAGAAATGTCCCGAGCTTAAAGTTGTGAAGCCGCATTATGAATTGTATGACTATTATTGCTCGGCTGTGCGCAGAATGTACACTGATTACACCGACCAGGTGGAGCCTTTCGGCATGGATGAATGCTGGCTTGATACCACGGGCAGTGCTTCACTTTTCGGTAACGGTCTTAAAATTGCGCAGGAAATCCGCCGCCGTGTCAAGCGTGAATTTTCACTTACCGTGTCAGTGGGTGTTTCTTATAACAAGGTTTTTGCAAAGCTGGGCAGTGATTACAAAAAGCCTGACGCAGTAACACTGATAACCCCCGATAATTACAGGGAAATTGTCTGGAATCTGCCCGTTGAAGATCTGCTTTTCGTTGGCAGGGCAACAAAGGCAAAGCTCAACAGGGCAGGAATCCGCACAATCGGTCAGCTTGCCAATACATCGGAGAATTTTCTTGTTTCCATGTTCGGAAAAAACGGACGGATGCTTTATTCTTATGCAAACGGCTTTGACGAGTCACCCGTCAGACGGCTGACGGAAGCCGAAACCATAAAAAGCATCGGAAACAGCACCACAACGCCCCGTGACATGAAAAATGAGGCTGATGTGAATCTGATTTTCAATCTGCTTTCAGAGCAGGTGTGCAAACGGCTGAGAAATCATAATCTCAAGGGGAGTGTGGTGCAGATACACCTGAGAAGCAGTGACCTTGTCAGCTTTGAAAGACAGATGAAGCTCCCCAAGCCTACCGATGTTTCGGGAGAAGTGTGCAGTGCGGCAATGGAATTGCTCAGAGCGAATTACAATTTTTCTCAGCCCTTGCGCTCAGTAGGTGTGCGTGTGTGCGACCTTTCGGATGCAGATGCTCCCCGTCAGCTGTCATTGTTTGCTGAGGAAAATGACGAAAAGCAACGGAAAATTGAGCAGACCAAGGATGCAATCAATAACAAATACGGCAATTATTCAATCTGCCGTGCAGTTATCATGTCAGATAAAACACTTATGCCTGAATATGACCCTGCATCGGTCACATCAAGCTTTCTCAGACGGTAAAACCTTAATTTAATTGTTGTATATTTTAAAAAAATATGTTATACTTAAATGGAATATAATGAATTTTAAATCCATTAAGTAAGGACTGATTTCAATGAAAAAATTCATGGGCGAAGACTTTCTTCTTTCAACAGAAACTGCTGTAAAGCTTTACGATGCGTGTAAGGATGTGCCTATCTATGACTGGCACTGTCATCTTTCTCCCAAGGAAATATATGAAAACAAGCAGCCCCGTGATATCACAGAGCTGTGGCTCGGCGGCGACCATTACAAGTGGCGTGGTATGAGAAGCTGCGGTATCGAGGAAAAGTATATCACAGGCGACGCAACACCTTACGAAAAATTCATGAAGTGGTCAGAGGTTATGGTCAACTGTATCGGCAACCCTCTTTATCACTGGACACATCTTGAGCTTCAGCGTTATTTCGGCATTGAAACTCCTCTTACACCTGCTACTGCAGATGCAATCTGGAATGAAGCTAACGCCAAAATCAAGGCAGGCGGATTTACTCCCCGTGAGCTTATCGAGCGTTCAAATGTCGTTGGCGTATGTACAACTGATGATCCTGCTGATACACTTGAATATCACAAGCTCATTGCTGCTGACGACAGCTTTAAGTGCAAGGTTATGCCTGCATTCCGTCCCGAAAAGGCAATGAATATCGAAATGCCTACATTCATTCCCTGGCTTGAGGCTATGGCAAAGACAGCCGGCAGAGATATTGATTCATACGCAACACTCAAGGCAGTGCTTGTTGAGAGAATGAATTTCTTTGAGGAAATGGGATGCCACGCAACTGACCATTCACTTGCTTATGTACCTTGCGTAAGGGCAACAGAAGAAGAGCTTGAAGCCATTTTTGCAAAGGGCAAGAAGGGCGAAGCTCTTACAACAGAGGAAATTGACAAGTACAGAACTGAAATTTTCCGCTTCCTTGCAAAGGAATACTACAAAAAGGGCTGGGCAATGGAAGTTCACATCGGTGCTATCAGAAACAACAACACATTTATGTTCAATAAGCTCGGTCCCGACACAGGTTATGACTCAATCGGTGACTGCGAGATCGCAGTGGGACTTTCACGCTTCCTTGACTCACTTGCAGTTGAGGAGATGCTTCCCAAGACTATCCTCTTCACACTCAATCCCAAGGACAATTATGTTCTCGGCACAATGCTTGGTAACTTCCAGAATGAGGATGCACCTTCAAAGATCCAGTTCGGCTCAGCATGGTGGTTCAATGATAATATCGACGGTATGCGTCAGCAGATGAGAGCTCTCGGCAATCTTGGTATGCTTGGAAAATTTGTCGGTATGGTCACAGACTCAAGATCATTCCTTTCATACCCCCGTCACGAATATTTCAGACGAATTCTCTGCGACCTTATCGGTGATTTCGTCGAAAACGGTGAATATCCCTGCGACATGGATATCCTGACACAGATGGTGAAGAATATTTCTTATTACAACGCCGAAAAGTATATCGGCATCTGAGGAGGCATTTCAAATGGCTGAATTCACATACGGCTTCGGTCGTAAGCCGAAAGAATATATCGCTGAAAATCTGCTTGACCTTGTGGGAAAGACTCCCATGCTTAAAATGAGCAGATTTGCCGAAAGCATCGGTGCAAAGGCAAATATCATCGCAAAGCTTGAGTATTTCAATCCTCTCGGCTCTGCAAAGGACAGAGTCGGCAAGGCAATGCTGGAGGATGCTGAAAGAAAGGGACTTATCAACAGCGAAACTGTTATAATTGAGCCTACAAGCGGCAACACGGGAATCGGCCTTGCGTATGCGGCTGTCATCAAGGGTTATAAGCTTATTCTTACAATGCCCGAAAATATGTCGGTTGAACGCATTAAGCTTCTTAAGGCTCTTTCTGCTGAGATTGTTCTCACTCCTAAGGAAAAGGGTATGCAGGGCGCAATAGATAAGGCAAATGAGCTTGCCGCTGAAATGGGAAATGCATATATTCCCTCTCAGTTTAACAACGAAGCCAATCCCAATATCCACAGAATCACAACGGCTCAGGAGATTCTTCACGACACATACGGAAAGATTGATTATTTCGTCGCAGGCGTAGGCACGGGCGGAACAATCACAGGTGTGGGTGAAACTCTCAAGGCATTTGATAAGGATGTAAAGATTGTTGCAGTTGAGCCGAAGGATTCTCCCGTGCTTAAGGGCGGACAGCCTGCACCACACGCACTTCAGGGAATCGGTGCGAATTTCGTGCCCGAAATACTCAATACTTCAATAATTGACGACATAGTTGACGTTACAAAGGAGCAGGCGTACAACGCAGTGCGCTGCGCAGCCGAAACCGAAGGTCTTCTCGTGGGTATTTCATCAGGTGCGGCACTTTTTGCAGCAGCAACAATTGCTGTAAGACCTGAAAACGAAGGCAAAAATATCGTGGTGCTTCTTCCTGATTCAGGCGAAAGATACCTTTCCACAGACCTTTTTGATTATTAAATAATTTTCAATAATATACACATGGCTCCC
>JAFYUD010000047.1 GCA_017549665.1 Clostridia bacterium
TCACCCCTTATACCCCGCAGAAAAACAGAAATAAAAAAATCAGGTACAATAGGAGTTGAATTCTATTGTACCTGATAACTTTATATAAAGTGTTTATGCTGTGAAGATCATCTCGTGATTAACAATCTCTCTTGCCCTTGCCTCAATATTATTCATTTTGGCAACCCATTCCATTTGGTTGTCTGCCTTGAGTTGTTCTGTTACACCCTCATTGACTTTAATTTGTTCCACCAGCCGAGAGAACATATCTGATGCTTGTTCGTCAATCTCTGCAAGATGAGCCCACAATGTGCTGTTCATAAACATAATATTGAACTGAACTCGTTTGTGTTTCATAAGATAATCCTTGCGGTTCAGTCCCCACACACCAAGTGGTTTGTTTGCTTCGGCAGGTAATGTGATGTTCGGTATTCTGTAATTGCCAACTGTTCTGTATGTGCCGCTGTTCTGCTCAAATGATGATTTCATAAATAAAACCTCCAGTTATTTAGTAGTTTTATTCTACCTTATAACGGGAGATTAGTCGAATGTGCGGATCTAACTATGATTATTGCGCCAAAGTTCTTGAATTAAAATGAAAAATATCGTTATAATTTAAAGTGTACAGTTGTATAATTGTTGAATTATATTTTAAGGTTATTCATTATAGATAGGATAATTATCTAATGCGCTTATTACCTAAAAAAACAGATCCTTTGTCAGTTGGAAGTTGAGGTAAAATCGCTTCGATTTCTTTAATGTAAATATCTCTTTCATCATCATTTAGCTTACGAAGATGCTCGTTAGTTTTCTTTTGAACTAATTTAGCCAATTCCTCATATAACTCCCAAAGTTCTTTGAAATTGTCATGTAGAGATATATATGTAGTTGTCGAAGGATCAAAAACACTGAGAGCTCCCTGAATTTCAAACAAATTATGAGTGAACCCATTGAGTTGTATTCGCGTCAATAAATCAACAACGGATTCATTACACTGGAAAATCATCGGTGCTTTTAAATTTTTTTCTAACTTTGCGTCTAGATTACTTTTTGAACAAAAAAATACAGATGCAAAATCTATGTAATTTCTATTTCCCGTCTCTAAGCTATCGTCTGTGTAATACACTCTTTCTTTGGGATAAATGATTGTATCATCTTCATTTATAGTAACAAAAGCTTTGATTTGTGGCAGAAATCCATTAATCACCGTGTAAATTTCTATTAAGTTTGGAGTGATGATATTTAACGCTTTCGATTCTTGCCTGCTTTTTCTTTTAAGGTCAAAATATCGTACAAAAACTGCAATGAAGAATGCCGAAGCCAAACTTGCGAATACGCCGCACATGCCGATTATAGTACCATAAATATCTTTGTTTACTGGTACAATGAAACACATTACAAACAAAGCAATAAAAACTATCGAAGTTATAAATGTTGCTATGCCAAAAAAGATATTTATACCATCCCAAACATTTGAATTGTATTTGTTATCATCCATTATAATTACGCACCTCATTTAATCGTGTTATTTTCTGTTTTGAGTACTAACCTTGATTTTTTGCATTCACAGGCATCTACGCATACCCAATTATTTAGTCCCATTACGCTTGCTTTCCACCCATTAATGCTATCAAAATACTTATGTTTCTTTATAAATAATTCTAGCTCAGAATAATCAATATCAATAGTCTCAGCAGATACCTTAATCTTTATTATTATTCCTAATGTTTTTGGAAAAACATAATGCTCTTTGTCTTTGCTTTCATCTGAATATCTGCAAAACTTCTTTGTCATCTCTATAGTGTCTACAAGTGAAAGTAAATATAATAAAGGTTCTAAACAACCAATTTTCAAAAAGTGTTCTGCGTCAATCTCCTGTAATGGGTTAGAATCCTCATATAAATTGTTGTTTTTCCAAATATTATGTTCCATTATCCGGAAACAAATATCTTGATATAATGGGATGCGTTCAAAATGCAACTCAATATCATTAGTTGGCAAAACAATTTTCTTGTTTTTTGAGTCTTTTTCTGTTTCTGAAGAGTATAAGCGCTCAAATAGAACATATCCTCCGAGAATACCATGATCTCCAACCTCTTCATTTTTAGAAAGATTATAATTATTTTGGTTCCAATTCTGTTGTTTGTATTTGTTTTTATAGTAATGACAATAAAGTTCTTTTGAATATCTACTGTCACAATAAGTGTAGTTAAAGATGTTATAGTTTAATTTGATTTTTTCAATATCATCAATGTTAAAATGTGACGCAGCAATAAAATAATCAAAATCATGATATAAGCACAAGGTAATCCATGTATATATAAATGATTGTTGGATTTCATATTTTTTATATTCTTCTTCGATTTTATTCTTCAGATTATGAAAAGAGGAAAGGACAATTCCTAAGCCAAATGAAAACAAAACATGTTTAACACGAAAATCATATTGATCTAATACGGAATTAAATGGAATTGTCACTTTATTTCCATATTGTTTCAAAATGGTTTTTATGTATTGAATACTCTTTTTTTTATTATCAACCACATTTGATATTGGCGGCAAACCAAGTTTAGCTAATCCATTATCGATTTCTTCCATTAAGTTTGTCATATCAATTCTCCTGCTAACGGCAAATATTTACAACAATATACCATAAACCGACAGGAAATTCAATTCTTTAGAAAGTAAAAAGGTCGACCGTTGTTGTGGTCGGCTTTAAAAACTATAGTTCTTTTACATTCTCACCTCAACATCAATTCCGTTCATAGTTTGGTAAAGATAAGGGTGCGTTTTTGCGTGTATTGGGAGAGCGCTTGAATGGCATTCAAGAGGTAAGGGGTTCGATCCCCCTCATCTCCACCATCGGACACTAAGTAATATTTTTTGCCACTTTTAAATTATAACAGAAACTCCGAGGATTTGATACCTCGGAGTTTTTTGTTTGTATTGCTATATGAATTTTTAATTTGAATTTTGTATGACGTTCTTGCAATCCTTTTGATAAATTATTCTCATAACGGTTATACTACGAAAGGATTGGAAGTGAGAATATGGAGAATTCATTTAAAAAGTCGTATATCGTTGGTTTTATTCCGTATGCGCTTGCAGCTTTTCTTATCGGATTGGTTGGCGGGTTTGTGACCGGGCTCGGACCTGCTTTTGTAAGAGACTTAAACCTGCCGTATAACAACACAACCTGGACTGCGCTTGCGATGGCGATGTCTACTGCCGCTTTTGCTCCGGTTCTCGGAAAATTGGGAGATGTAATAGGTCGAAAAATTACACTGTTGGCAGGAATTGCGGTATTCTTGCTTGGTAATATAATGACGGCAATTTCGAACTCTTTGTTTTTTATGCTTGCTGCGCGGTTTATCGTCGGAATGGGAACAGCGGCAATTGCTCCTGTTGTTATATCATATATTGTTACCGAATTCCCGTCGAATAAAATTGCAAAAGGATTTTCTTTTTATATGTTTATTTCCGGGGTTTCTGTAATTTTCGGACCGACAATAGGCGGTCTGATTATTGATAATTACGGATGGCGAGAAATGGTATGGGTATGTGTTGCCTTTTCTGCGGTTATTTTATTGCTTTGCATTTTATTAAATACCGAAAAAACAACGTTTCGAAAAAAGATAGATAAGTTTGATATTCCGGGCGCTGTGTTTGTGATGATTTTCTTCAGCCTTATTCTTTGTGTTCCTTCGTTTGGTCAGAATTTCGGATGGCGTTCGGGTATGTTTTCGGGAGTTGTTATTGCGGCAGTAATATCGGGCGTAGGACTGTATTTTTCTGAAAAAAAGGCAATGAATCCGATTCTGAAATGGGAATTCATAAAGAAAAAGGCATTTATTCTTTCTGTTGTTGCTCTATTTCTGACGCAGGGACTTATGCAGGCGAATATGACCGATATCATAGTTTTTGTCAATTATACTCAACCGATGAATTCGGTTATATCCGGATATGCGATTTCGGTAATGTATGTTGGTTTGTCTTTGGGTGCGGTTGTTATCGGACCGCTTGCAGACCGTTTTGAGCCTAAAAAGGTGCTTGCGGGTTCTTTATTGTTAACGGGAATTGGCTGCGGCATAATGTTTTTGTTTACGGAAAATACATCGCTGTTATTGCTTGCGACATCGTTGGGAATACTCGGGTTCGGTCTCGGAGGTAATGCAACGATATTTATGAAAGTTGTTCTTTCGGGAGTATCTGCCTCGGATTCAGGCGCGGGAACGGGAACATACGGATTATTCCGTGATCTTGCCGCACCGTTCGGAGTTGCAGTATTTGTGCCGCTGTTCACTAACAGAACTGAACGGTTAAACAATGCCGGATTATCAGAAAGTATTGCGGCAGTAAATTCAATAAAATTGCTTGCTGCGGTTGAAGTCGTGTGTGTCGCAATCGGAATAATCACTGTGTTTTTTTTACCGGAAATTCATAATAAAAAAGGAGCAGATATATGAAATTAAATGATAAAGTTGTGTTGATTACCGCTTCTACAAGAGGTATAGGATTGGCTTGTGTTAAAGCTTGTGCCAAAGAAGGAGCCTCGGTATATATGGCGGCAAGAGATCTTAATCTCGCCAAAGAAGAGGCAGATAAATTGGTTTCTCAGGGATTCAAGGTTAAATGTGTTTATAATGATGCGGTAAAACCCGAATCATATATTACAATGATAGATGATGTTATAAACGATGTGGGACGAATTGATGTTCTTATAAATAATTTCGGTACTTCAAACCCTGCCAAAGATCTTGATTTTTCAAATACCGATATTGATGTTTTTCTTGATACGGTTAATGTCAATCTCAGAAGCGTTTTTGCTGCAAGTAAAGAAGCGGTAAAATATATGGCAAAGCAAGGATGCGGAAGCATTGTCAATATTTCATCCGTCGGAGGACTTGTACCCGATATTTCGCAGGTTGCATACGGAACAAGCAAAGCTGCAATAAATTATCTTACCCAATTGATTGCGGTACACGAAGCAAAAAATAATATTCGCTGTAATGCAGTTCTGCCCGGTATGACTGCAACCGACGCTGTGAAAGACAGACTTTCGGATGAATTCAGAGAAATGTTTCTCCGTCATATACCTTTTGGCAGAATGGCAAATCCCGAAGAAATTGCTGATGCGGCAGTATATTTTGCAAGTGATGAATCGGCATATACCACCGGTCAGATTTTGACCGTGTCGGGCGGTTTCGGACTTGCAACACCGTTATACGGTGAGTTATCCGATAAACAGAAACGCAGATGATTTGATTTTTAGATTGCATTGCCTCCCCTTTCGTACATTGTTTATTTGATTTTCGGTAACATTACTTTTAAATCAAATTTGTTGAAGTATGTTTTTGTTTGTGTTATACTGATTAACGGAATATTATGAAGGAGGCAATTTCTATGAAGAAAATCAATTCAAAACCGCAGAATCCTCTGTGGCAGACAACAAAGCCTGAGAGAAACAGCTATTATACTTATTTCTTCGGTCAGAATATGATCTATAATATGATAGCGGGATATCTCAGCACATTTCTTCTTCTTATCGGTGTTAATCCGGTTAAATCTGCGGCAGTCATGCTTGCTGTAAAGGTGTGGGATGCAGTTAACGATGCTGTTTTCGGTGTGATTTTTGATAAGTTTAAATTCAAGAGCAATCAGAAATATATTCCCTGGCTTAAAATTGCGTGCGCACTTACTCCGATTGCTACCGTTGCTGTTTTTATTATCCCTACTGCCGCAAGCGAAACCGTCAAGCTTGTTTGGTTTGCGATTGCATATGTTATCTGGGATACGGCATATACACTTTGTGATGTGCCTGCTTTCGGTATAATCACCGCGATGACAAGCAATATTGAAGAAAGAAATACAATTCTTTCTCTTAAAGGTATCACAGGCGGGGTCGGTTCAGCTCTTACAACCGTTCTTGTGACGCTTCTTATCAGCGAATTTGTCGGTCTAGGTTATGGTTCCGTTTCCGTTGTTGTTGCCGCAGTGGCTATGGCAACAATGTTCCCCATATGTAAACACTGTCAGGAAAGAAACAGAATTTCCGATGAAGAACAGTTTACTGTCAGAAGGATGCTCAGATATGTTGTCAACAACAAGTATCTCCTTATTTATTATATTGGATATATTTTCTATTCGGGCGCACAGACTTACAATGCGCTTCATATGATTATGGCTTATTATATCTATGAAAACTCGCTTGCTTCCCTTATTACGGGTACCGTTGCTGCATTGCCCCAGCTCTTTATGGCGCTTCTTGTTCCTAAAATTATCAGAAAAATTGATAAAACCAAACTCTTCAGGATTTGCGCTTTTGCAACAATTATTTTTTCACTCTTCATTATCCCCACTAGAAACAGTTTTATCCTGTTTGTTATCACCTATATGCTCCGCTCAATTCCTCTTGGTATTATCGGTGTTCTTTCGTTTACCTTTACCCCCGACTGCGCTGAATACGGTCAGTACACTACGGGAACAGAAGCTAAAGGTATAACATTTGCCATTCAGACTTTTGCGGTTAAACTTGCAGCCGCAATTTCCGGTTCGATGGGTCTTGCACTTCTCGGTCTGTTTGGGTTCAAAACAGAATTTGAGATAAACGGAATTCAGCAAGAGGTAAGCAATTTTGCGGATCTTGAGGCAATAAATGCAATAGCTCAGCAGACGAAAGAAGCTCTTGACGGTCTGTGGTTCACTTATAATATTGTTCCTATTATCGGTCTTGTTATAGCATTGATTATCTGGTGTTTCTACAAGTTGAACGATAAGGATGTTCAGGTTATGGCTGACTGCAACATCGGCAAAATCAGTAAAGATGAGGCCGAAAAACTTATTTCAGGAAAATATTGATATTTGCGAATACTGTGATTTTGAAACGGAGAGCACGATGAATGATATGATTCTTCTGAAAGATATTGCATACGGTACACACGAAAGGCAGACGGTTGATATTTTTCTTCCGGAAATTCCATGCTCCGATTCGGGTATTATTTTTTATGTTCACGGTGGCGGATGGACTATGGGCGATAAAACCGTTCACCATCCCGATGCAGAGCATTTCTGCAATCTCGGATATATTTGTGCATCGATGAATTACCGCTATATCGATAAAGAAACGAATATATTTGATGAGCTTGACGATATTACTTCTGCTTTGAAAACAGTGAAAATTACCCTTGCCGAACACGGTTTCAATGTTGAAAAAATGATAATTTCAGGCGGCTCTGCAGGCGGTCACTTATCGCTTATGTATGCGTACACAAGAATGAATGAAGCTCCGATAAAACCTGTTGCCTCTTGCGTTTACTGCCCTGCGGTTGACTGTTCAAAAACAGATTTTCTGATGGGTATTTCAGGTGAGTTTGAGGATTGGAAAAACGGTATTCTTTCATTTGCTGCAGGAGTTAATATCAACAAAGAAAATTTTTCCGATGAAACCCGTCAGACAGCACTTAAAAAGATTTCTCCCGTGACCTATGTTTCCGAAAATTGTGTTCCTACGGCTGTTTTTCAAGGGAAACTCGATGACCTTGTTCCTAATGAACATATTAAAAATTTTATTGATATTCTTGATGAATACGGAATAAAAAATGATTTGCTGATATATGAAAATTCGGGTCATGCACTGGATAAAAATCCCGAAAAAGTGTTGCAGGCAAAAGAAATAATCAGAAAATATTCGGAAATGTATTTTAAATAAAGAGATAAAGTCGGGTGTAACGACGGAATCAATCATACAAGCTTTGCAGCTGAAACAAAAAAAATTACTCCGGACAGATTTCGTTTGAAATCGGCCCGGAGTTTTTATATCTCAATAACATCTCCTGATGAAATATATGAGAGTTTTTTAACGGATTTTTTCATGAATTCAAATTGTTCGGTGCCGGTACAATGGCAGGTGTAAAATTCAATATCATAATCATTTAGTTTTTCGCAATAAAAGCCCAGCTTACCGTCAAGAGGGTATTTTGAATAATGAAAACCACCGATAAGAACATCAGGTCTGAACCATTCGCAGATATTGATAATGCCTTTGTGTGAGCAACCGCTGAACAGAATTTTTTTGCCGTTTTCTTCAATCATAAGATATTGTTCGTGAGCAAAATCATCGGGTATGAATTGGTTGTTGATAAAATTTGTTAATCCCCCGCTGTCGGTATCAATAACCGTTTTCTTTCCGTTGCAGGAATGAAGAAAAATATTTGGCAGGATTTGCGCATATTCATCGGCAAAAATGAGACGGTCATTGCCGCAAACAGAAATGTCAAGACCGATGTATTTTTCAGTTCCGTTGTAATGCGGTTCAAATGCTTTTTGATTGAGATATACGGGAGCTTTTTTGTTGATTGAAAGAAATTTAGAAAGTCCTCCGCCGTGGTCATAATGACCGTGAGAAAGAATTGCATAATCAACATCGGAAAGATTAATCCCGAGCTTATCGGCATTAATGGCAAAATTTTCGGTCTGACCCATATCAAACAGAATTTTTTTATTGCCGGTTTCAATGAAAAGAGATAATCCGTGTTCGGCTGCAAAGCGTTTGTCGGATGCCGTGTTCTCAATAAGACATGTAATTTTCATCTGCTTTCCCCTATTTTGCAAAATTATATAATTTCACGAGAAATTCAACAGTTTTTATCAGAATCTTGATAATAAAATTTCTTAATATAGGTTCTCTTATGTCTTTTCCTTTTTCGGTTATTATTATTTCGGTTGAATTGCACAGACCGAGTGAATGAAGTTTTTTAAGAACGGCTGATGCAATCAGTTCATTTCCTTTTACGCTCGGATGAATACCGTCTTTGGCAAAATTTTCTTCATTGCCGTCAAGAGCGGCCGCAATATCAACAACACATACTCTGTCGGGGTTTTCGCTTTCACATCTATATATTACGGCATTAAGTCTGTCTGCTCCTTGCTGATAAAGTTCCTTCAGTTTTCCCGACTGGGGATTGTAGATGGTCTGAAGCAGAATAATAACATCGCTGTTATTCTCTGTTATCGCATTGATTATAAAAGAAAGATTTGAACGGAATATTTCTGCCGTTTCGTCAAAAACGGATAAATCCTCCTCAAGAACAGCGTCAAATATCAGGTCGGAAACATTATCACCGAGAAAATCGTTTCCTCCGATTGAAACAGAAATTATGTCCGCATTTCTGATATCAGCAATAATTTCTTCGGTTTTTATCATTTCAGCTAATTCCGAAGAATTTATGCCAGGAACAGCATGATTTTTATATTCATAGCCATTTGTATCGGCTACAATTTTGCCATAACTGGCTTCCTCCGGATTTTTCAGACCCGAACCGTAAGCGATTGAATCACCGAGAACAAGATAATTTATTTGGCTTTGTTCTGCGGATGCAATATATATTAATGATGACAAAAACAGTGAAAATGAAATTATTAACGAAATTAATCTTTTCATATCAAATCCTCCGAAAAGTATAAAATCCGAACCCATTGAGAGCTCGGATTTTTTGGTGCACCTGACAGGGATTGAACCTGCACATCGAAGATACCAGATCCTAAATCTGGCGCGTCTGCCAGTTCCGCCACAGGTGCATTTTCCACTTGATATTATCATTTACATGATAATTTGTCAAGTGAAAGATAAATTAAATTATAAGGTCATCAACAGAAAGCTTAGGCACATAATGAACGCCTTCGCCGTCACGGTAGTAAGCTGTGCTTCCGCTTTCGGGCAAATCAACTAATTTGACAGTTTCTTTGGGTTTGCCCAGTGCAATAACAAGGTCGATTGAATATCTTTCAAGGTCAATATCAAGCTCTTCTGCAAGATTCTTTCTGTTGATACTGCCAAACATACATCCGCCGTATCCCTTTTCCGTTGCGGCAAGAAGAATTGTCTGAGCTGCAATTCCGTCGTCAAAGTGTTTGTTGCACCCGATTGAAAGGTCACACATAATAATGATATAGGCAGATGGTCTTTCTCCTTTTTGTGGACCGTTCCAATCCTTCAGAAGTCCTGCCCACGCAAGATTTTTGAATACAGATTCTTTTTCTTCGTTCTCTGTTATGAGTTTAAATCTCAAGGCCTGTGAATTGACGGTTGATGCAGTGTTGCGTACAACTCCGATTAACTCATGCAAAGTCTCCTGTGATATTGCGCATTCTTCATAAAATCTTCTGTAAGAACGGTTTTTGATAACTAATTCTTTTAACAAATCAAACGCCACCTTTCTGCAATTATTATATAATAAATTTTTCTCAAATTCAACTTTTGTGTTAATTTTACTTTGTGTTTTTTAATGAATATTACAATTTGTATATTCTTGCGTTGCTGATTGCTGAAAATGCACATAATTAACAGACTTTGCGCTGTATTTGTTTGAAATTTTTAAAATAATATTCTATAATTAAAATATATAATTGTTTCCGTTTGGAGGTGAGTTCGGTGAAAAGACTGTTATGTATACTTTTGTGTATTGTTTTGCCTACAGTTTCCGTTGCATCGGTTCTGACATACACTTTGAATAATTACGATACTGTTACAGCTCAGCAGTTTGTTGATGAAATAGGCAAACTGATGCAGAGTTCTGACAGCGACGATATCAAATACGGTCAATCCGAACTTCTCGATGAAAAGAATGATTATTCCGAATTTCAGTCACGCAGACTTATTGTTAAAAGTCAGTATGACATCGATACTTGCGGAGCAACATCCGTTGTCGGCGGATATAATGATTTGTGGATTCTTTGCTATGAAACGCAAAAACAAACCGCCGAGGCTTATGAATATTATAATTCCAGAAGCGGAATAGAGTTTGTTGAACCCGACAGACAGCTTTACGCTCTTGATTCCGTTACAGCTTATTATAGTGAATCTGATGAATTTGAATCCTGGGGTCCTGCGTATATCGGACTTGATAAGTTTAATGATAGTATTTTATCAAGCGGTATTGAATTGAAAGAAACTGTTGTTGCTGTTCTTGATACAGGTACACAGGACAGTCATCCTGCGTTTGGCGGAAGAGTTATACCTTCGGGTGTCAATACCAGTACAAGCGGCAAGCCTAACTGTTCTGACGATGATAACGGTCACGGAACTCAGGTTGCAGGTGTTATTATTGACAGCACATTAGATAACGTTATTGTTAAGCCCTACAAAGTTCTTGATCAGTGGGGTCAGGGAACTGTTATTACTCTTGCAGCCGGAATTATATGCGCTGTTGATGACGGTGTTGATATTATAAATATGAGCATCGCACTCTCTGAAAACTCTGAAACTCTCAAAGAAGCTGTTATGCTTGCAGACAGAAATGATATTCTTCTTGTTGCTGCATCGGGTAATGATTCATCGGACACACTGTTTTATCCCGCTTCTTATGATTCTGTTATCAAAGTTGGCGCAATAAACGAAAACGGAACCGTTGCCAATTTCAGCACAAGAGGCGAAGATGTTGATTTTGCAGCTCCCGGTGTTAATATTTACACAACGCATTTGGGCGGAGGATTTAAAACTGTCAGCGGAACTTCATTTGCTTCTCCGCTTGTTGCTTCGCTTGCAGCTTCTATGATTTCGTATCACTCGGAACTTTCTACCGAAGATATTAAAGATATCCTTATTGAAAATTCTGTTTATGTTCAGGAGACTGATTCAAAAATCAAATACGGCAACGGTATTGTTCACGCACCTGAATTCGGTGATCCTTCACAAAACATACAAAAAACTGCTGCACCGTATTTTTCACACGGAAATACAGTTACACAAGAAGAAATCGATCTTGAGATTTTTTGCGATACGCCGGATGCTGTTGTTTATTACACAACAGACCGTACCGTTCCGTCCAAAAGCAACCCTTCATCGATGGTTTATGACGGAACAGCGATTCACATTTCTGAAACAACCGTTATTACTGCTGTTGCGTATTGCGACGGTATGTACCGTTCACCTGTTTCGACTTTTGCTTCCATTATTGTTCCTTATATTGATGAACAGTTTCTTGAAATTGATGCTTCGGGCGTCATAACATCTTATACCGGTTCAAAAGTCAGTTTTACAGTTCCCGAAACTGTTCGCGGATTAACCGTTACCGGAATTGGTGAAAGTGTTTTTGAGGGAATGGATATTTCTGAAATTTTTCTTCCTGTTACTGTTACTTCAATCGGTGCAAGCGCATTTAAAGATTGTTCTTCATTAAAAACGATTTTTGCCAAGGGAGTAACTAAAGTATCCGATTACGCTTTATATAACTGTGTACGTCTTAAAAATATTTATTTCGGTCAGATTACATCTGTTGGCAAATATTCATTTTATTCTGTTTGCAGCAGTCAGTACACAATGAGCGGTACTACGGTTACTCTTGAATATGAGTCCCTTACATCAATCGCTGAAGGCGCGTTTCAGAATGCCGCCGTTTCGGACGTTGATCTTAAGAATGTCAGTTCAATCGGTAAAGCTGCATTTTCAAACTGTACGGCTCTTGTCAGTGTTCAGATTGATAATCTTTCCAACATATCGAATGAAGTCTTTAAGAACTGCACTTCGCTTTCTTCAGTTGAGATTCTGGGTCTGTCTTTTGTTTCAAACGATGCGTTCAGCGGATGCAGATCGTTGACAGAAGTGAACATTCCCGATGCAACATACATCAACGGCAGAGCTTTCGAAAACTGTACGTCGCTGAGTGAAATATGTCTTGATTCCGCAATAACGGTTTATTCAACTGCGTTTAACAACTGCACATCGTTGAGAATTATCAAAGTTCCTGAAATGACAGCTTTTGAGTCGGCTGTATACAGAGCCGGTACAACAACATTTCCGAAATTTTCATCTGCTTTACAAGCATTTATTGCACCAAAACTCACAAAAACATCGGCATATATGTTTGGCAGCGCTCCGAATATTCAGGCTGTTTCTTTCAAAAATTTAAAGACAGTTGCTGATAATACTTTCTCGGGATGCAATAATATGATTTATCTTAACATTGAAAATGTTACAACTCTTTCTTACGCATCGCTTGCGGGATGTGAAATCGATTTTATTGATGCCAGAAATCTTCAGAATGCTGCGTTTCTTCCCGATAACAGCGGTATTATGCTTTCCAAAAACTTTGAGGGATCAACTGCTTTGCCCTTAAATCTGACAGTTTACGGCACTGCAGGTACCGTTGCGGAAAACTTCGCAACTTCAAACGGATATTCATTCTACCCTACCCCGTTTGTTTATGATGGGTTTGTCAAAAACATAAATGAAATCAGCGGTACGGTTTCTCTTCGTGCTGTAGGATTTAACCTCACTTATCAGTGGTATTCAAATACGGTTAATTCCAACGAAGGCGGAACTCCGATTGAAGGCGCAACATCATCGGTTTATACATTTACGGATAAAGACACATCTTTTTACTATTACTGTGTTGTTACTCAGGATGATTTCGGAATAATATCCGATTACGCTACAGATGTTATTATCAAAGACCCCAAGTCGGCAAACTATGAAAGATATAATCTTGCGGTAAAGGATGCAAGAAATCTTGTTCCCGAGCAATACACAAATTATAATACTGTTCTCGAAGTGCTTTCGGTTGATGTCAGCGGAAAACGTTCGTGCGAACAGCGTGTTGTTGATGAGCAGGCTGCAGCTATCAGGGCAGCTATTGCTAAACTTAAGTATAATAAAGTTTCGGGAGTTACTTTGAAACCCGTTGACACAAGTCTCAAAATGCTTGAGAGAACAAAAATTGATGTAATAACATATCCGTTCGGCTCGGTTTACAAAGACATTGAATGGTCATCGGAAGATAACTCCGTTTTTGTTGTTTCCAAAACGGGTTATGTAAGATGCGTCGGCAACGGTTCAACATATATTGTTGCACGTATCACAAATCACGACGGTTCCGTTATCTTCGGAAGAGTGAAAATGAAGAGTGCTCCCACATCGGGTCTAGAACAGTTTTTTGCATCGTTCTTCAGAGTGATTTTTATCGTTTTTGCTGAAATCAGAATTAAATAACAGAAAATCCGCACCGGTCATTACGTCTGGTGCGGATTCTTTTTATCCGTATATTCTTTTGCTGTATTCAGCGTATTCGCCGCTTTTGATTTCATCTGTCCATTCCGTGTTATCGAGATACCATTGAATGGTCTTTTTCATACCTTCGTCAAATCCCGTTTCAGGTTCCCAACCGAGTTCGGATGAGATTTTTGAGGGATCTATTGCATATCTGAGGTCGTGACCTGCACGGTCTTTGACATATGTGATAAGCGATTCGGGTTTGTCAAGCTGACGGAGAATTGTTTTAACAACTTCGATATTCTGACGCTCGTTATGACCGCCTACGTTATAAACCTCACCGATTCTGCCGTTATGAATTATCATATCGATTGCTTTGCAATGGTCTTCAACATACAACCAGTCACGGACATTGAGACCCTGACCGTATACGGGAAGATTCTGCTCTTCCTGAGCTCTGACAATCATAAGAGGAATAAGTTTTTCGGGGAACTGATAAGGTCCGTAATTGTTTGAACAGCGTGAAATTGTTACAGGCAATCCGTATGTTCTGTGAAAAGCAAGTGTCAATAAATCGGCAGATGCTTTAGAAGCCGAATAAGGGCTGGAAGTTGTTAAAGGTAAATCCTCGGTAAAGAATAAGTCGGGTCTGTCAAGAGGAAGGTCGCCATATACTTCGTCAGTAGAAACCTGGTGAAAACGCTTTACTCCGAACTTTTTGCTTGCATCAAGCAAACAAGCGGTACCCATAACATTTGTTTCAAGAAAAATAAACGGGTTTTCTATTGAGCGGTCAACATGGCTTTCTGCGGCAAAGTTGACAACAATATCAAATTTTTCTTCTTCAAATATTTTATTGACAAGGTCTTTATCGGCAATGCTTCCCTTGATAAATTTAAAATTCGGGTTTTTCATTGCGGTATCAAGGCTTTTGAGATTGCCTGCATATGTAAGGGCGTCAAGGCAGACGATTGAATAATCGGGGTGTTTATCGAGCATATAATAAACAAAATTGCAGCCGATAAAGCCTGCACCGCCGGTTACAAGTATTTTCATTCTTCTATATCCTCCGATTCAATATTGGGTTCGGGTTCGATAACAGAAACAATTTTACGGAATTCAACCTGATCGTAAAGTCGTTTGAATCGAACACCTACAGAATAAGTAAGGTCACAGCTTTCACAATAAAAATTTGCGCGGAAGAACTGACAATGGAATTTCCAGTTCGAAAGTTGTTCGCAAGCGTCGCCGCAGGATTCACAGGTGTGGTTGAGACGTTTTTTGTCAACGAACGGACTGTCGATATTGCGGATAACTTTTGATTTGTAGAGCAGCCTTGAATAAAATTCATCATCGCATACTACGAAATCCCGTTCTGAAAGTCCCATATCATATACTTTTTTTAATATGTCAGCGGTCAGCATACTGTCTCCGAGCGCTCTGTGGTGAATATACATCTCGGGGTCAATGCCGATCATTTCTGCAGCAGTTAAAAGACCTGTCTGATGTCCTCTACTGTTTTTTGTAAAGTTATGAAAGAACTTTTGCAAATCACAGTATATCTTAAGGAACGGAACTACTTTGATTCCGTTGAGATATTTGAAGTTGTCAAGAAGAACACGTATGTCGCTGTCTCCCCAGGTGACAATGACCGTATCTTCGGTACCGATCCACTTTCTGAAGAGGGAAAAAGCTTTTGTGAAAGGCATTCCTCCGTTGATATCGTCATTTGTGAGGTGAGTGAGTCTTTTGACTGTGCCTCTGAGTTTTTTGCCGATCTGAGAACGGATTATGCAAGAAAAAGTATCTACGGTTTCGAGGTCTTCATCGAGCTTGACTGCACCGATTTCGATTATTTCGTTAATGTAACCGTTTGCTTTTTTTGCGTAAGTGTTATTCCATTCAAGGTCCATTACAACGTACTGCATCAAAAACATTCCTTTAGTAATTTTACATATAGAATATAATACTATATTTTTTTTAACATTGCAAGACCAAAATATCCGCTTTTAAATTTGGGTGTTATATGCTGTTTTATAAATTGAGAATCGTTGACAATACAATATGGCAGTGATATACTTGTATAAAAACATACGGAGGTATTTGATATGTATGAAAATAATTGGGAATCACTTAATTCCCGTCCTGTTCCCGAATGGTTTGGTGATGCTAAATTCGGTATATTTATCCATTGGGGATTATATTCGGTTCCTTCATTTACTAAAAAAGGCGACTATGCCGAATGGTATATGAGACAGATTGAAGACGAAACCACCGAAACAGCTGCTTTCCATAAGAGAGTATACGGTGAAAATGTGAAGTACGAAGACTTTGTAAAAGGATTTACCGCAGAACTTTTTGATGCCAAAAAATGGGCTGACCTCTTTGTGAAGAGCGGAGCAAAATACATCAACTTTGTTTCAAAGCACCATGACGGTTACTGTCTTTATAAGTCGGATTATGCTTGGAACTGGAACAGTGTTGATGTTGGTCCTCACAGAGATTTTCTTCAGGAAATGAAGGATGCTCTTGAAGGAACCGATGTTAAATTCGGTGTTTATCATTCAGTCTATGAGTGGTTCCATCCTACATATCTAAAAGATCCCGAGCAATATGCCCTTGAACATCTTATCCCGATGCTCAAAGAACTTGTTGAAAAATATCAGCCCAACACCCTTTTTACCGACGGAGAATGGGAACATCCTTCATCAGTATGGCATTCAACCGAGTTTTTACAGTGGCTTTATAATGATTCAAGCGTAAAAGATTTCATCGTTCCCAATGACCGTTGGGGTAAAGAAACAAGAGGTCATCTTGGCGGCAATTTTACAACTGAATACGGTTGGATTGAAGCTGATAAGCGAATTGAAGATGTTGAACTCGACAGACCTTTTGAAGAATGCAGAGGTATCGGCAGATCGTTCGGTTTTAACCGAAATGAAGATCTTTGCGATTATCTCAGTGCAAAAGAACTTGTTGAAATGCTTTGTGATCTTGTTTCAAAGGGCGGAAACTTCCTTCTTAATATCGGTCCTGCTGCTGACGGTACAATTCCTGTAATCATGGAAGAAAGACTGCTTCAGATGGGCGATTGGCTGCGCGTTAACGGTGAGGCTATTTATGCATCAAAGATTTATTCGAAATCTTCTCAGAAAGGTGTCTATTATACTCAGAAAGACGGTAATGTTTATGCAATAATTAACAGATTTCCCTTCGGTTCACAGGTTCTTGAACTGGTTGATTATGATGAAAATCTTAAAGCAACTCTTCTCGGATGTGATGCTGTTCTTGAAATAAAGAATAATAACGGCAAGGCAGAAATTGTTTTCCCTGCAATCAATCCCGATACTGTTGATTCGGATTGGCTTTATACAATCAAGCTTTCAAAATAATTAAGGGGTTATTACAATGAAAAAGTTTGTTTGCATTATATTGAGCGTTTTATTGATTGTTTCCTCGTGCGGTATGCTCGCTTTCGCTGAAAAGAAAGAGCAGAACCCTCTTATTATCGTTCCCGGATTTCTTCAGCCCTATATGTATATTGAAGGTGAAAACGGTGCTGAAGACGATTATCTCTGGCTTCCCAAGAAGGAAAAGATATTTGACAGAATCATTGACGATATGCCTAATTTTCTTCTTTCGATTTTCGGCCTTCTTCTCGGTGATGTTGAGAATTTCGGAGAAACCCTCGGCGGAGGAGCTTATGCGGTTGCCGAAAAGATGCGTTGCAATCCCGACGGTTCATCTGTATATCCCGTAACACATTATAAAAACGACCCTGCCGAATCCAATGCCGCAAATCTTAAGGCGACAGTCAGCAAAGAGGCTGAAAGAAAGAATCTGCTTTTTGAAAATTTCATTGATTACGCTGTTGCAAACGGATATACGGATCTTGATAATATCTTCATTTTTGAATATGACTCAAGACTCGATTCAATTGAAATTTCAAAAGAGCTCAGAGAATTTATCAAGGATGTCAAGGAATATACCGGCTCAAAGAAGGTAAATCTTTTTACTATCAGCTATGGAGGAATGATTACCGCAACATACTTCTATTACTATATGGATGAATGCGATGTTGCAAAAGCAGTTCTCAATGTTCCTCCCCTTCAGGGAACTGATTTTCCTGACAGACTTTTCAGACAGAATGTTGATCTTCCGCTTGATACGCTCATCGATTTTGTTGAATGCGTTCTCGGATCGGGAACGGAGCTTTATGAGTTGTTTGAAGCAACAGACGGCAATTTTCTCAACACAACAATGAACGGTGCAAGCGGCGGTATGCTTGACGTAGTCAGATATTGGAGCTCGCTCTATACAATTACTTCTACCGAGCTTTATGAAGGTATGAAGAAAGATTTTCTTGACCCTGTTGAGAGCAAACCCATAATCAGGAATAATGATATAATTCATTATGACATTATGCCCTCAATGAGTAAAATCTTCAAAAACTGCAACAAATTCGGAATTGATGTTTCAATAATTACCTGCACGGGTATCAATATCTGCCTCGGCGGTAATCTTAACGGTGATATTCTTGTTCCGACCTACAGTGCATCCGGTGCAACCGTTACGGAAATGGGCAAGAGGTTTGCAGACGGATATACCGGGGTTAAAACATCGTGTGACAATCCTTCGCATAATCACATCTCCCCCTCTATGGAGATTGATGCTACAAGTGCCTATCTTCCCGAAAAAACATGGTTTATCGAAGATTCATATCACGCTATGTTTGAACTTGAAAACTATGCGATTTCACTGTGTTCAAAGCTTTTGTTTACAGATAAACTCAAAGATGTACATTCTGATCCCGATTATCCTCAGTTTGAGTATTCCGACAATGTTCACCAGGGTGTTCACGCAAGTTTCAACAACAGTCTTACCGGCTATGTTTCGTCTGAAGATACCGGACTGATTATAAGAAATCTGTATGAAAACAGTGCAATCAGAATTGTTTCTGTTGTTGCAGACGGACTCGAAATTGAGTTTGATGTTCTCAAATCGGGACTTGTTCTTCCCGGTGAAAGCGTTGAAATTGAATTCAGCGGCAATATTCCCGAAGTCAGCGCAACACGTTGCAGCATTACTGTAAACTATTTGAAAGCCGGTATGACAAGCGGTCTATGTTCAAAGACATTTGCTATGACAATTAACAACGGCGATGTTCCCGAGTGTTCCGGAAGTGTTGTTGATTATGAATCGGGTTCGATGCTTGAATCTGTTATTTCAGAAGAGTTTTTTATGATTCTTAAAAAGTTGACAGTCAGCAGAGAGCTTGAGTGTATGTTTGATACTGTAGCAATTTTATTCTGATAATAATAACCGGAGAATCTTCAGCAAGAAGAAACTCCGGTTGTTTTTTATCCGAGCAAAACATCTGTTACAAGCATTAAACAAAATCCGACCAAAAGAGCGTATGTTGCTCCCCTTTCGCTTCCGTGTGAATGGGTTTCAGGTATCATTTCGTCACTGATTACATAAAGCATAGTTCCTCCTGCAAAAGCGAGAGCAAAAGGAAGAATGAATGATGCAATACTTACCGCAAAATACCCGATAAGCGTTCCGATTACTTCCACAAGACCGGTGATAAGAGCGCAGATAAATGTCTTCTTTGCAGAGACACCTGCGGAGAGCATCGGTCCGATAATTACCATTCCTTCTGGTATATTCTGAAGAGCGATACCGCCTGCAATTATCAAAGCTTGTGTATTATCCCCCGAACCGAATCCGACACCTGCGGCAATTCCTTCGGGCAGATTGTGAATAGCAATTGCTGTAACAAAAAGAAGAACCTTATTTAGGCTAGTGTTATTGTGCTTTTCTGAATCCGAACCGACCAATCCGTGAAGATGAGGTACGATTTTATCAATAAGATTAAGGCAGAAAGCACCTGAGAAAATTCCGGATACCGTTATTATAATACCGTATTTTCCACCGTGTTCAACAGATGGGATTATAAGACCGAGAACAGCGGCTGCAAGCATAACCCCTGCAGCAAAGGATAAAACAATGTCGGAAAACTTATGGGATATATTTTTGAATAAGAAACCGATCAGTGACCCTATAAGTGTTGCACCACCTACTCCGAGAGCGGTTAATAAAACAATTTTCATTAAAGCACCTCCTTATATCATAATATCATAAACATATGTCGAATGAAACATATTTTTTTAAATAAAATAAAAAAATATTAAAATTCTTATTGACAAAACGAAATCTTTTTGATATTATATCATACGTTGCAAGTGAGCAGCGCATATGGGCCATTAGCTCAGTTGGTTAGAGCAACCGGCTCATAACCGGTTGGTCCGGGGTTCGAGTCCCTGATGGCCCACCATAAATTTAATATAGGGGTATAGCTCAGTTGGTAGAGCAGCGGTCTCCAAAACCGCGTGCCGAGGGTTCAAGTCCTTCTGCCCCTGCCATTCAAGTCCCGAAACCGTTGATATACAAGGGTTTCGGGATTTCTCTTTTCGAAAAATAATTTTTTCTAACACTTTTGACCCTTTTTTCTAACATTTTTCTAACACTTTTTCAGGCTTTGTTTTTTTATCGGCACAACTTTTGTGCTGATTTTTGCTTTTTTTAAGCCTTTTTCCGACCCTTTTACGGGGTCTTTTTTTGTTTCTGAAAGGGTCTTTTCTTCAAACACTTTTTCTAACACTTTGTCCTCTTTTTTCTCTTGTTCCGAATTTAATTTGTCAAGAGTGTCTGCGATGCTGATTTTTGAACTCTTATCAACGTGAGCATAGAAATTAAGTGTTGTTGATGCACTTCCGTGGCCGAGCCATTCCTGAACCTGAACAACCGAAAATCCGAGATTGAGAAGATTGCTCGCAACGCTGTGTCGTAAATCGTGCAGTCTTATCTGCGGAAGTGTACTGTTCTGAATGACCGAGTGAAAAGTGCGTGTCAGATAATTCGGTGCAATTACTTCGCCGTTACCCCAGGTGCAGACATAGTCATTATATATGTAATAATTGCCCATAAGCAGTTTGCGTTCATCCTGAAGCTTCTTCTGTTCTTTCAGAAGGTCATAAGCCGTATTGTTTAACGGCAGAGTTCTGTAACTGCTTTCTGTCTTGGGATGGTCGGTATAATTGCCGCCCGTGTGCTGCTGAAGTGTTTCGCTTATTGTTATTGTGCGGTTGATGAAATCGACGTTCTTCCATTTTAGACCCAGCACCTCACTTCTGCGGAAACCGTAAATTGCACAAAGTCTGACGGGCAATTCAACGGGACTTCCTTTAAACAGAGAAATAAGTTCATCAAGCTGTTCGTGGTTGAGAAATTCAGCTTTGTATTTCTCTTTCTTCGGCAATCTTGCAGAGCTTGCGGGATTGAGCGGAATATATCCTTTTCTGACCGCATCGGCAAGTGCCTTGCTTATGTTCTGATGGTGGTGCCTTATTGTTGTTGCGGAAAGTGCCGCACCGTTTTCGAGGTTGCTTTCGGGTTTGAGAAGCGAGAAATAATAATCCTCAAGGTCGATAGGCTTGATTGACTGAAGCTGAATCTTTGTGTTCCTGAAATACGGAATTATGTGATTCGTCATATTACCCTTATAGGAACGGAAGGTGTTCGGTCTTACTTCTTTTTCAATCTCTGTCAGCCATATTTCAAAGTATTCCGCAACCGAAATACCGTAATAAACGCCGTTATGGTAGTTCCATTTTTCAAGCTCCTGATTCAGGAATTGCTCGGCGTTTTTCTTGTTGCCTCTGACGGGCAGACCCGTGCTGACCCATTTCTGTTTTCTTTTGCCGGTTTCATCTCTGAGATTGACAACGGCATAATACTTGCCGTCTTTGATTTGCAGATTGCCTGTTACCATTGAAACTCCTTTCTGATTGGAAAACAGTCAATCATTCCGTAATTAAAATTATACATAATATTTTACTGTTTACAAGAGTTTAAGACGCTGTTTCAAGAAAACTTATAACGCTTGTTTTCGGAATGATATATCGTTTGCCGATTCTGATAGTTTTGATTTTGCCTTCCTTGACAATGTCATAGGCAGCGTTTCTGCCGATGTGAAGCATGTCCTGAAGTTCTTCAATGCTCACGACATCGGGGTAATCTCTGAAAGTATTATTCATTTGTTTCTCCTTAAGATAAATTTTGATAATATGCAAATTCCGCCGAAACAGAGTTTGCTATGGTTGTCGGTGCATTGAACAAAGCTGAAATCAGATATGCTTTTATGTTTTTTATTTTTGTTTCACTGCTTTCAATACAACCGACAACGTATTCTATGTGTTCTGCAGTAAGTTTTCTGAATCGTGAAATAACAACTTCTCTCGGAAAATCACTTCCGCCGATTCTGACGGTGGAGCTTGTCCCGGAAATAACATCTGCCATAATGAGAATTATTTCCCTGACTATTTCCGCATCTGCGTTTATGCAATCATATTCAATCTGTTCTTCGATGCTTTCTATCAGCTCATCATAACTGATAGATGGATGGAGGTAACTGATGTTATTGTAACTGTTGTTATTATAGATTACTTCCGATATTGAGAACTTTTGATTTCCGTTTTCGGGAACTTCTGAATTCTCATTATCGGATTTCTTATGTACTGTTTTGAGAATTCTCAGAACAGATGGTAAAACAATGATTTTATTCGGTTTCCCGCAACCTTTTCTTTGCTTGAAAATAAGTCCATGATATTCAAGTTCGTTGACAAGTCTTACCGCTTTTCCGTGACTACAGCCAAGCTTTATGCAGATTTCTTGAATGGTGTAGTACACAAACAGATTACCGTTCTTATCCGTAAATCTGTCCGCATTTATCTGCGATACCCCCATCCTGTCAAGAATAAGAGAAAATAATAGTTTGGCTTCTGCAGATAATCCTGAAAAATTCGGGTCGTCAATCAATGCTCTCGGCAATTTAATAAACGGGAAATTGTTGCTTGAATTATCGCTCAATTTATCACCCCGCTTTTCTTCCGAGACCAACATTTTTTGCGTGTTCTTTTGCCTTCTTTTTCTGTTCATCCGTTCTCGGAGGGAGCAGTCTGATTGATATGCAGTTTTTCGGAACCTTGTATAATTCGCCTCCGTATTGGTCTGTATGCTCATGAATCAAAATGTCGGCATATTTGTCATCATACTCCTTAAAACGCCTTTTAAACGGCTTTGAGTTAATGTAAACAGACCAGTAATCTTCCGCAGCATTTGAGAGAAAGATATTCTCTTTTTCATATTTGGTTAATCGTTTCATTTAAGCCTCCTTTTAAGTCTTTGTTTTTATCCTCAAATCGTCTGATTTTTGAGTTTCGAGCATGGTAGGGTAAATATACCCTAAGGCGGTTTACTCTTAAAAAAACTGTTGTTTGAGACTATATTTCTGAAGTTAATTTTCATGTTTTACTCCTTTTTCGGTAGTCTTTTGTGGTGTGAATTAACTTGTAAATATTTCTTACAAAATCATTTATAAATTTTAAATGGACAGATTAGCTGTTTATTTGTTGAGCGTTTACATTTGATGTTGTACAATCCCGATAAGTGTCTTTAATTATCTTTTAACACCTAAAGTGGCAAGATTTTTGCCCATTTAAAAAAATTTTTTTAATTTTTTTAAATTTTTTGCTGTTTCGTTTGAATAGACTGTTTCATAAAATTACAATAAACCTAAAACCGGAAGCTATACTTCCGCTTTGAAAAATTTTTACAACAGTAAAATAAACCTTAAAATGGAAACCTAATGTCCACTTTTTAAAAATTTTTCAAAAAAATTACTCCTCCGACGGTTTATCCATCGAAGGAGTTTAAGGTATATTATTAAATTTAATTCGACAAATTGGAATTTAGCAGATACGATTACTCGTTCAGAATTTATCGGCAGCTCTTATGCGCAGAGCCATATCGGTTGCCTGCGGTCTGTCACCGATATAATATGTGCCGAATCTTGTAGCGGTAAATTCATATTCTTCGGAAAATTCACCGCTGATGGGGTTGAACCATTGATAGGTATATCTTCCGTTCGGAACGAGGCTTCCGATTGTACCCGTTTTTATTCCGCCGTAAAACTTGGTGTTTACATTCTGCGCAACGGTTTCATCGGTGAACGAATAGAAATAAATAACGATTTCGGTGTTATCTTCGTTGCCTGCATAAACATAATAAACATTGTTTGCGGGAACGAAATATGCCTTGTTGTCAAATCTGGGAATAAGATTATACCATTCTGTGTTTTCAAGGAAATCTCGCATATATCCGACCTGATATGAGCTCTCGTATTCGAGCGCATCCTGCCAGGTTGCATTGATTTTTTCTTCGCTCGTTATTGTGTCAACGCCGTCGGAGCTGTCGTTTTCTTCATCATAAACATTGAGGTAGCTCCAGGTATCGTGACCGCCCCAACCGTAACCGTACATGCCGTTAAGATACGCTGTCCAGCCCTGCATTCTTGAACCGAAGTTCTTTGTCCAGAGATAGCAATACTGGCCTTCATAATTGATTGCGGGTTTGCCTTGTGAGTTATACCAGCAGTCTTTTTCAATTCGGAAATCGCTTTGCTCTGTTTTGTCGGTGTGCCATTGAACGGCATAGAAATTGTGTGCTTTTATATCTCTGAAACAGGACGGCATTGCATCTTTGAAATAAACCTTGCAATTATCCGTTGCTCCCTCACCGTTGCCGTAAACCGACGTTGAACCGACGTTTTCCATATGAGCAGAAAGCGGATGGTCATATGCATCGTGTTTTGCTAAATACTCCGCAACAAGCTTGTAAGGGTTGTTATCCAATCCCCATTCGGGATGGTTTGTTTCGCTCCAATAGAAATCATTGTCAACTTCCTGACCGAGTGTCCAGACAACGGGATAAGCTCCGTATCTTGCGACCCAGTAACGGCTGACTTTTTCAAGGTAAGCTTTTGCAGAATCAGACGGCTCATTGCCGTTGAAACCGCCGTTGTTTGAAATCAGGGGCTCAATAAAATAGGAGAAAAAAAACTGTGCATTTGCGTGAACGAACCCGTTTTCTGCAATGATGCGGAACTTTTCATCATAATCGGCAAGACCTGCTATATCCTCTTCGGTTATGCCGTTTGTGAAATCAAACTTTGCTCCGATAGGCTCACTCTGATATACTGTGAAGCCTTGTGAAACACGCTTTTTGCATATTGTTTCAACCATATCAACCGTTTCATCGCCGAGGCTCCAATGAGTATCGCCGAGCCAGAAAAACGGTGTTCCGTCATCGTAAGTGAAATACTTTTTACCTGCATTTGTTGTTATAAAACCGTGCTTATAAATATCGTGTTCACCGCTGTATCCGGTGCAGATAACAGTACCTGTTCTGCCGTTAAGCGAAGTGTTTTCGGCATCCGTGCAGACGGTTTTGAAATACCAGTTACCTGCCGACGGACAAACAAAACGGATTTTCCATTCATTACCGCCGTCCCAGAAAGCGGGGATTTTATATAATCTGCCGTTGCCCCAAAGATGCAGTTCTACATCAACATCATTGAACGGGTTGGCATATGATTTTTCGCTCTCAAAAGCAATTTCGTTTGCAACCCATGTTTCTGCAGTCAATGTGTGTTTGGGATTCTCAATCGGTTCGCCGTTATATTCAATCCACGAGTGAGGATTTACCGCTGCAGGGGGTATAGCAGTTTCATCTGTGCCTTTGATGTTGTTGATCAATTTTGCAAAATAATTGATAACTAAGCCTGCGATTTCTTCCGCTGCATTTATTATTGCAGGTGTGCCTGCGTTTGTTCCGTCAGAAGCATAAGATGAGAGTGTAGCGGATAAAAATACCATTACAACACAAAGAAGCAATGAAATTTGTTTTTTAAATCTCATAATTACCTCCACAAATTCTTATTTGTTGAAAAGATTATATCACATTCTTTTTGGTTATTCCACAGAAACTTTGTTTAGGACAGTTTGAATATTTTTTGAATCCGTGTTATTCTAAATGTAGGATTTTTTGAAAGGATGTGATGCAGATGAAATTTGAAAACGCAGAAGTTTCTGTTATTAAAAACAAACGGAAAACAATTTCAATTCAGGTGAAACCGAATGAAGTTATCATCCGTGCGCCGATAAAAATGAAAGAAAAAGAAATTGAAAAATTCGTGGAGACAAAAAGGAACTGGATTGAAAAACATCTGCAATCGCTTTCGGAAAAGCAGAAACTTTTTGAAAATATCGAGCCGTATTCGGATGAAGAAATCAGAAGTTTTGTGAAACAAGCGAAAGAAATAATTCCGAAGAAAGTTGAATTTTATGCCGAGAAAATCGGTGTGACTTATAATAAAATTACTATCCGTTGCCAACGAACCCGTTGGGGAAGCTGCTCGTCAAAAGGCAATCTGAATTTTAACTGTCTGCTTGTTTTGTTGCCTGATGAAATCATCGACAGCGTTATTGTTCACGAACTCTGTCACAGAAAACAGATGAATCATTCTGCAAAATTCTATGCGGAAATCGAAAAAGTTTTTCCCGACTATAATCGTTGCCGTCAATGGCTTAAGCAGAACGGAAATAAATATATGAGCCGAATCCCGAAATAAATCAACGGGTTCCGGCTCTTTTTTATTTGCAACACTAAATTGGCAAGCAAGGCAAATGTGAACACAAACACAAAAATTCATTTGCAATTTTATCTCGCTTGTTGGTGAAATATTTTCCCCAAACCCCTAACAAAATCGGAGAAGAATTTTCAAAAAATTCTCTCCGAGCAGCGCCACAGTGGCTTGAAATATTTTTGATAAGAGGGAGTTTTAAAGGACTTAATAGATATTATAATTGCATTAAAACAGTATCTGAAAATTAAATAGTGAAGAATTCTTTCAGTAAAATTTCTACAATATTTTATATTGTTTTATTTTTAAGATAATGTTATAATTTACAAAACATACTCCGTTTTTTTGAGTGAGGATTACATGAAAAGAATATTTGATAAATTATTTGAAAGCGGGATTGTTGCTTCAATCCTTCTTGGTTTGGCATACTTCTTTGCATACAATTATCAAAAAGGAATATTGGCATACTATGAGATTCCAGAAAAGTATATTGATTTAAGTCTTGTTAGTATTATTGATGTTTTTTCGATATTACTTGTGTTTTTTATTGCTTGGTATGCTTTTCTTTTTGGTATAATTGATAACACACAAAAACTTAAAAGCTATAAGGCAAAAGAGTTTATTACCGCTATAATGGTTTATGCAACATTATTGGTCTTAACGTTTGTTTTTATAGGATTTAATAAAGAATTTATAATTCTGATGACAGTTTTATTTGCTGCATATATATCGTACAATTTAATAATTCCTTTATTACGATTTAAAAACAAAAAAGGATATTGTAAAAAATTCCTTTACAATATTGTATATGTTGAAAAAGCAGTTAGAAAAGAAAGAAAGTATCAAAAGGGCACTCATTTTTATCCGTACAAAAGAGTTGTTAATTCTGCGTTTTTGTGTGCGCTTTCAATTCTGATCATTGGACGATTTTTCTTTCTTGCTGGAAATAATTTTGTGGCTCAAAAGATTGAATATTTTGTTGCGAAAGATTATTCAAATAAAATTGTTGCATACTATACCACGGAAAACTATGTACTAATGAACGAACAGGACGGAGTTTTATCAAAGGAATATTTGATTATATCAGCAGATGATATAGGTACAATAGCGAAAGAACATATAGGCGCTTTGGTTTTGAAATGATAATAATTCTTTTTTTCATTCAACCCTAAACAGTCTATGAGATGAGGCATAAATATGAAAACATATTCTAGTGATTTGTGGGATAACATTTTCGAACCAGAAACTTTTGTTGAATTGATTGATTTAATTTTAAAGAAATTTAAGCCTGGTTTAAATGTTCGGTTTTGGCGCGGGCAAGCAAATATTTCATGGAAATTACAACCTTCAATTGTTAGAAAAATACAACTTGACGCCAATAGAAAAAATATAAAGTGCAAAGAACTGGATAAAAGCATTCTATACTGGGAAAATATTTTGCTTAACGAGGCAAAAAAGAATTTGCATCACTATGATGAGCGAGGCAGAAAACTCGGAGACATTGAACTTCTTGCTAAATTACAACATTATGGTGCTGCAACAAGATTGCTTGATTTTAGCAAGAATGTTTTAATTGCCTTGTGGTTTTGTGTATCGGACAGAGAATATAAAGATAAAACAGGATTGTTACTTGGTATTGATACTGATATTGTATCTGGAATGGAAAATAAATTTGATTTTGATGAATCATATAATCACTTTGTTGATTCTGTATGTGAATCTAACAATATTTGGTTAGTTGATTCGCCTGCAAATGTATCAAGAATTTCTTCGCAACATTCAGTTTTTCTTTGCAGTAAAAGTGTTAATAAAAAACATGGCACCTTTTTAGTTCCAGAAGAAGACAAATATAAAATCGTTATTGCGATTTCACCTGAACTAAAGGAAGAGAGCTTAGCTGTCTTGTCACAGCAATTTAATATTACACCTTTTACAATTTACCCTGATATCGAAGGATTTGCAAACGCTAATTCTTCAAAATGGGAATTAGCAGCATTTACTCGTTGGTAGAATATATATTCGGTTATAATGTCAAATATTTAGTATTAATACTATGTTGCAATCAAAATTGGAGGAAATCAAATGAATATCATTAGCTTATTTAGCGGCTGCGGAGGACTAGATCTTGGTTTTGAAAAAGCAGGTTTTAAAATCCCTGTCGCTAATGAGTTTGATTCTACAATATTTCAGACTTTTAAAGAAAACCATCCAAACACTTATCTTATTGAAGGAGATATCAGAAAAGTTACAAAAGCAGATATTTCTCCTTTCATATCTGGTGAGGTCGATGGAATTATAGGTGGTCCACCCTGTCAATCCTGGTCGGAAGCTGGTTCGTTGAAAGGTATAGAAGATGCTCGAGGTCAGCTTTTTTATGACTACATTCGAATACTTAAAGAAATTAATCCTAAATTTTTCTTGGCTGAAAATGTTAGTGGTATGTTAGCTAATAGACATTCCGAAGCTGTTAAAAACATTATATCAATGTTTGAAGAATGTGGATATGATGTAACAATAACTCTGGTCAACGCAAAAGATTACGGTGTTGCTCAAGAAAGAAAAAGAGTATTTTATATTGGATTTAGAAAAGATCTTTCTATTGATTTTAGATTTCCAAAAGGTTCTACAACGAATGACGATGATAAATTAACGCTTAGAAACATTATTTGGGATTTACAAGAAACTGCAATTCCTGCTTTAGAAAAGAATAAACATAACCCAAATTCTATTAATAACAACGAATATTTTACAGGCTCGTACTCCACCATTTTCATGAGTAGAAATCGAGTAAAGGGTTGGGATGAACAAGCATTTACTGTACAAGCATCTGGAAGACAGTGTCAATTACATCCGCAAGCTCCCAAAATGATAAAATATGGTCATAATGATTGCAGATTTGTTGAAGGAAAAGAACATCTATATAGACGAATGAGCGTAAGAGAAGTAGCTCGAGTTCAAGGATTTCCAGATGATTTTAAATTTATATATACTAACATAGATAATGCTTATAAAATGATAGGTAATGCCGTTCCCGTGAATTTAGCTTATGAAATTGCAACAGCAATTAAACTTTTTTTAGAAGGAAAAGCTAACGAAGTAGTAGGAATTGATCAGACTGGAGGTAATAATTAATGAGTACAAGTAGTAACGATCAAGGAAGAGCCTATGAATTTGCTTGGATAAACGCTTTGTATGAAACACTTGACCCAATACGTAAAACTGGAATTGTTTGTAATTCAAGTTATGATGCAAATGAAAGAGCATGGAAAGCAATAAGTGCTGATAAACAGGATTTATATATTGAATCCGCTTATGCTGCTGTAGATACTATTTTAGAGCTCGAGCCTTGTATGGAAGAAGATTATGGAGATACACTTCTTCTTGAATTTCAGAAAGACGAAGCTGGTGAATCAGGAGATGTTCGTGATATTGTAATTAGAAGAGATGACATCAACTGGGAAGTAGGATTAAGTATAAAACATAATCATTCTGCTGTTAAACATAGTAGATTGAGTCATGTTTTAGATTTTGGTAACGAATGGTATGGTATCCCTTGTAGCGAACAATATTGGATCGATATTGACCCCGTTTTTTCTATGCTTAATTTTGAAAAGAACAGAGGTACTAATTGGTCTGATTTAACTGACAAAGAAAACGATGTTTATGTCCCTATATTGAACGCCTTTTTAGATGAAGTTAACAGAGCATATTCAAACGATCCAAATGTCGCAATTAGAATGTTTGAATATTTGGTTGGCATTAAGGATTATCACAAAATTGTCAGTCATGATAACAAGAGGTTGACTCTGATACATACATTTAATCTTCATGGTACATTAGGAAAACAAAGCAATGTTAAATTTTCTGCTTTTGATTTACCTATGGCTGACATTCCTACAGAGATACTTGCTATGAGATTCAAAAAAGGAAGCAAAACAACTGTTGAGATCTATATGGATAATGGTTGGGCATTTAGCTTTAGAATTCATAGTGCTAGTACTCGCATTCAACCCAGTTTGAAATTTGATGTACAGTTTATATCAACACCTCCTTCTGTTTTACATATTGAGTGTAAATGGAATAAAACAATTGGTTGAAATAGTGATTAATTTATATATGTACATTCTATCATAACGTATTTAAAAGGCAGGGACAAAAATCCCTGCCTTAATTTTATCTGTAAACTATTTCGTTGAGAATGATTTCTTCGATGGCGCTGATGATATTATTCATTCTTCTGACCCATTCCATCTGGTTGGTTGCTTTGAGTTCTTCTGTTACGTCGTATCTTTCACAATAGAGAGGAAGAAGAGTATCAAAGCGAATCTGTGCTTCGAAATCGATTTCATGAAGGTGGTCATCGAGCGTATCCCTTAAAAGGAATCTGTTCCAGAGTGCGGGACGGTGATTTTTGAGATAATCTTTTCTTATTCTGCCGTATTTTCCGATTGGTTTGTATTCTTTCTTCTTGAGTACAATGTCGGGGATAAAATAATCTCCGTTTCTTGTGTACGTTATTTCAGTCATTTCAATTATCCTTTCTTTCAACAAAAGTGTCGTATGTGAACCTTGCACCGAGTCTGAAGCCTGCTATAAAGCTGTCTGCGTTGCAGATACTTAAGAATCTGATGTATGTATCAACGTAATCGTTAAACAGTTCTTTATCTTCATTGTTCAGAGTGTCAAACAGATGCTTTTCTTTTTGGGCGAGTTCGTTCAGACATTTCATAACTTTCGGTTTAAGTTCGGTTGTACATTCCTGAGGTTCGATATTTCCGTAATAAAATTCTTCAATAAAGTCTGACATTGTTATTCTCCAATTCAATATTTTACGGAATGATTGACTGAATAATCGTTAAAAAATTAGATTGTTTAAACTTAATGCACGCGGTTTTTGAACAAAAAACATAAAAGAAAAAATTGAATTTTTCAGAATGATGTGGTCGGCAAATTTTGAGAAGTGGCAGAAATTGTCATTCTTCTAACACGGCTTCTAACATCTTTCTAACATTTGTACAAAATTTCTGCACAAGAAAAATAACGACATCTCAAAATCGTTCTGTTTTTGTTCGATTTGCACAAATAAGCAAACTGTATAACACAAGATAACAGCAAATAGCACTAATTATAATTCTTTTAGAGAAACTCCAAAACCGCGTGCCGAGGGTTCAAGTCCTTCTGCCCCTGCCACGAAAAAGTCCGGAAATCCTTGATATATAAGGGTTTGCGGGCTTTTTCTTTATCGAAAATTATTTTTCTAAATTCGCACTTTACCGTAAAATATCGCTAATTTTCGAGTAGTATGTGCCCCCGATGTGTCCCCCGCAGAAGACCGCTATCCCTTTGTATATCAACGGTTTTTATGCATTCTTGTGTATAAAAAAACATCATTTTTCAGTATGTTTTTGACCGCTTGCCCTATTTTTTATAGCCAAAAGCAGAAAGAAATATTTTTTCTTTCTGCTTTTTTTTAGGATATCGAAGTTTCTCTAATAAATTTCTCTTGTAATAATGCTGCGTTATTTTATGATTGATCATCGACATGAGTATAAATGTTAGCTGTTACACCGTATTCACTGTGTCCCATAAGTTCCTGTGCTGTTTTTATGTCAACACCTGACCATTGAAGCATTGAGCAGTATGTGTGTCGAAGTTGATGAGCAGAAAATTCTTCAAAACATTCATCAGCAAAGCAAAGTGAATCCTCATCTCTGCCATCAGCTGTTCTCAATGCTTCCATATAACTTTCAAAAAGACGTTTCCAAGCTGTTTCTGACATCCTGCCTCCGTATGCTTTTTCTACAACATATGTTCCTTTTGAACTCTTTTTTGCCTCGGAAAGTAAATCATACAAAAGATCATTTATCGGAATTTTTCTCATACCTGCTTTTGTTTTTGTTTCCTTTAATTCACACTGTTTAAAATCAAACGATTTATTAACATTGATTATTTTGTTTTTGAAATCAATATCAACCCAAGTAAGTGCAGTTACTTCTCCACGCCTGAGTCCTGCAAGAAGCATTATGCAAGCAGGAAGTCTTGCTCTGTGTTCGGTAGTAAGAATTAATTGAATTGTATGCTTATTTATCGCTGTACGTGTTTTGCTGACAGCATTCTTTGGCGGTTTTAAATCATTGCATGGGTTACAGAAATTATAGGCTCTCTCTTTTCGTGCGAATTCAAAAACATTCGCAAGTGCTCTGATATATCTCTGTATGGTTTTCTTGGCTGTAGTTTTACCTGTTGAAGGATTTTCTTTGTATAAAGCATTAACAGCCGGTTGGATATGAGATGTCAGAATGTCATTAAGTCTTGTTTTTGCCAGCAACCCGCCTTTGTAATCCACAAAGTATTGCAACCTTGCTTTCAGAGTTTTATATTCGGATTCCTTTATGTTATCACACATAACCTCATTTTTTATTGATTCAAGATAATGATTAATCCAATTCAAAAGAGTATCATTGTTTTTAAGAATATTAAGTCCACTATCCATAGCGTTCTTGAATTCTCTAATCTTTTTTTCAAGTTCCTTTTCCGATTGAGCCTTCAACTTTCTATATTTGGGTTTTCCGTTAGCATCAGTACCAACATAAATTTTTGTACAATAACTGTTCTTCTCAATATAAAACTTATTCATTGTTATCCTCCTTAAAATTTTTGAGGGATGCTTTTCGGCACCCCTCACATCAATACTATGCCTACTTCTTTTCAGAGTCAACTTTGTCGAAACCAATTTGAAGGAACTCATCCTGGTTGACTCGCCATTCTCTGCCTATTTTTCTTGCTTTAATTATACCTTTCTGACAATGTTTTTTAACCGTTTCATAATTAAGTCCCGTTAATCCCGCTACCATTTCCAATGTGAGCATATAGGGTAAACCTTCAAGGCTTGAAATATAATTTCTTTTAATTGCGTTTATTTTCAATCAACCACACTCCTTTCATCTGTTTATACCTCGCTGTCGCTCAAGGTAACGGCAATAATAATTGATAGCCTTCATAACAAACTCTTTGTTTGCTTCAGGTGTAACCTTACCCTTTATATACTTTTTAAATGATGCAGTTGGGATATTAACGGTGTCTTTCTGATTTGCTTTCAGTTCTGTCATTATGTTAAATACGGCGTCATTATCAAGTTTGCCTTCTTCGGAAAGCTTACGCATACGCTGTGCCTGCGAGTATGAAGGTGTTACCTCATCGCTGTTATACATTGCATAAACCATTTGTTGTTCTTCGGGTGTCAGATACGAAAGCTCAACCGCAGGTCGCATAGCAATTCTGTTTTCATCAACGAGATTAAGTAGTTCAGAGATGAGATATGTCAGACGTATATAGTGGCGGATTGTTTCTCGACTGTCACCGCTTTGTTCGGATAACTTTTGAATTGATGTTTCGCCCTTTAACTTCTGCAACACTGTTGCAGAAGTTGGCTCATCCAAATCGGTTCGGTAACCTTGTCGTTTCATTGCATCGAGTTTCAATCTATAGGCGATGCCTTTTTCACTCGGCAGGATATGTTCACGGTGACAAAGGTTAGAGTCAATCATCGCAACCAATGCTTCATCATCGGATAAGTTGTTGATGAGAACGGGTACGGTTTCGTAACCGAGCCCATTGAGAATTTGCAGTCGACGGTTGCCGCAGACAATCTCATACTCGTTAGTGTCGGGCAGTTGTCTTATGACAATCGGACTAAGCAAACCAAACTGACTGATACTCTCACGAAGCTTCTGCATATCTTCATCCTCTTTGACGGTGAACGGAGA
>JAFYUD010000048.1 GCA_017549665.1 Clostridia bacterium
CCTTCACCGCCCATGCCGTCTTCAAGATAAACAACGGGAATCACAAGGTTGCCGTCCTTAGTCTCGGCAAGATACTGATTCCAGTAGCTGCCCTTTCTTGAAACTGTCTTATTACCGTACTGGTAGTGACCTGACCATACGCTTCTGTCAAGCTCACCGTCAAATTCATCTGCAAATGTCAGAGTGAATTTGTCCATATCAACTTCTTCACCTGAGGGGAAAACGGGAATTGACAGCAATGAGCAAAGCCAGAGAATCACTGAAGTTAAAAGTGCTATCCACTGATTAATTATTTCCAACATAGAGATTACCTCCTTTTTTTCTAATGTAACAGATACGGGATATTATGTCAAGCAAAAATTGATTTTAATCTTGTAATTGAGACGGGTGCGTTATATAATTATATAAAGACAATTTTACGGGAGAATGACTATGCATTTACTTAAAATCGACAAAAATCATTATCAGGGTCAGGCTGACCCCTTCATTTTAAAGAGCAACGGCAGATATTATATCTATGTAACAGGCCATGACGCTGTTTATGCTTATCATTCAGACAATCTTTTTGACGGCTGGGAATATTACGGCAAGGTAATGACAATGGCAGACCACGATTCATTCTGGGCACCCAGTGTAATTGAGCTTGAGGGTAAATTCTACATGTACAATTCAATTGAAATTTACACCGACACACCCGATGCGGGCGGTCACAGAGGCGCAATGCACGTTTCCGTTGCAGACAATCCCTTAGGACCTTTCACAGATACAAAGCAGATTCTTCATCCCTTCTCAATCGACTCACATATCGTGCAGAATGAAGCAGGACTTTTCCTTTTCTACTCTGCAAACAAGTTTGAGGGCGAGAGAATCGGCACATGCATCTATGTGGACAGAATGCTTGACCCCTTCACACCCGAGGGCAGGCCTGTTCTTGTGCTTGAGCCTACTCTTGACGAGGATATTTATCAGAAGGACAGATACAAGAAAGGTCAGCACTGGCACACTATCGAAGGCGCATGCTATTTTAAAGAAGGTGACTGGCATTATCTGATGTATTCAGGCAACTGCTTCACTACACCTACATATTACATCGGTTATGCAAGAGCAAAAACTGACGAAACCGACCTTACAAAGATAAAGTTCGAAAAATATCCCGATGCTGACACATACCATCCCGTGCTCAAGGCAAATGAATTTGAAGAGGGCACAGGTCATCATTCAATGATAAACGAAGACGGTCAGTGGTACGCAATTTATCATGCAAGAGATTACGGCGATGAGCTTAATGCTTTTGACGCAAGAAATGCACGAATCTGCAAAATCAATGTTGACGACGGCATTCTTACAGCGGAAAGATATCAGGATCATATTTAAATTTCCAAGGGAGCTGAATTTCAGCTCCTTTTTTTACTTTGAAGTACGACAAGGGCATCGCTCCCTACGTGGTTGCATTCAGATTGTGAAATTATGCATTATGCATTGTAAAATTGTCAATTTATAAAAGTAGGGGCGATGATTCATCGCCCGCCTGAATCAATTCTTGGTTACAATAAATTCATACAGAAGGAATATCGGATTTTACAATGCTTTGCATTGTGTTTTCCTGACGGAAAACCGGGCGTTTGATAAACGCCCATACGTGGTTGCATTCAGATTGTGAAATTATGCATTATGCATTTTGAATTATGCATTGTAAATTATTATTTCATATCCATTTCTTCCTTTTAAAAACAACCATCAGCGCCACAACAATCAGAATACTCACACCCGCAACAAGCGGATAGCCGTAAGGTGACGAAAACGCAGGAATATTGAAATTCATTCCGTACCATCCTGCAATCAGTGTCAGCGGCAGAAACACCGATGTCACAACGGTAAACACCTTCATAAGGCTGTTGAGACGGTAATCAAGCATTGACTGATATTCATCCTGCATCTGCGCAATGTAATCACGCAGACCCGAAATCTCCGAAAGAAGCTTGTCAATTCCCGAATCAAGAATCGTCATATACTTCACTCCCCTCTCACTCAGAAGTGAATTGGAGTTAGAAATCAACTGCGCCAGAATAACCCCCGTCTGGTCATATCTGCGTCTGAGCTGCCACAATTCACGTCTGTACTGCATCATCCGTTTCTGACGGGAATTTTCGTCAGCAGACAGCTTTTCATTGTCAGCATCCGTTATTATGGCTTCATATTTACTGAGAATACGGCTGTCTTTTCTTATCAGGCTCATAAAAAAGTGAAACAGCATATCCTCATTGCTGATTTTCTCATTCTTCGTCTGGTCGGAGATGATTTTACCCGTAATTTCCGCAGTGAGCATATTTTCACAGAAGAAAAACAGGTCTTCACTGTCAAAATAAATTGTCACCCTGCTGTTTTCGGGCAGAAACGAAACATCAAACACGATTATATCAAAATCAGCAATACCGATATAGCTTTCAGCATCCTTCTCAGAAATAATCTTCACAGCCTTAAGACATAAATGATCTTTTACTTTTTCCGTCTCGGAAAAAAGAAGAATTTTCTGCATATATTTCCTCCTACATTTGTCGTATTTCTCATTTTATTATGGACATTTCAACATAATTATAATATAATGAAAAAAACGAAATATTTTCCGGGGTGATATAAATGCTTTTATACATAATCCGTCACGGTGAGCCGGGTGAAGGCGGAGCGCTTACAGAAAAAGGCTGGAAGCAGGCTGAGGCTGTGGGCAAAAGAATGCAGCAGGCGGGAATCGACAAAATCTTTACCTCTCCTATCCTCAGAGCAAGACAGACAAGTGAGCCTGCATGCCGCTTACTCGGTCTGACAGCAACTGTTGAGGAATGGTCACACGAAATCGGTGACGAAAGACTCGCACCTATGCCCGACGGCACAATGAGATCAGTTTCTCTTGTACAGAACACTGTTTACCGTAAAAACGGAAATCAGGATTTGCCTTATGACAGAGCTTACGAAAGTCCTTTCATCAGGGATTCACAGATGAAAAAGGCTGTTGATTATATCGAGTCAAACGGCAACGAATTCCTTGAAAGATTAGGCTATAAGTACGAAAACGGCGTTTACAGAATCCTTAAGCCCAGTGACGAAAAGATTGCGCTGTTCTGCCATGCGGCATTTTCAAGAGCATGGATTTCAACGCTTCTTCATATTCCTCTGCACATCATGTGGGCAGGCTTCGATTATGAGCACTCAGGTGTTACTGTAATTGAGTTTGAAAACAATGAAGACGGCTTCACAGCTCCCACTTGTCTGAGATATTCCGACACATCACATCTTTATGCAGAGGGCATTGAGCCTCTTATTCATGAAAAAGTTGAAATGTAATAAAATTACATTCTTGACTTAATATACATTATGATTATATAATGGATATATCAAAACACGAAAGGTGAATGTTTATGTTCAAAGCAATTATTCTTGCGATTCTTTCATTCTTATTATCAATCGGCATCACTCTTCCCGATTCACTTCAGATAGGTAAGCTTCCTCACGGTAAAGAAATCAACCTTGACGAATTCGAGCTTACATGGAGCGACGAATTTGACGGTACAGAGCTTGACCGTTCAAAGTGGGGCTTCTCATGGTGGATCACTGACAGAAAGGGCGGCTTCTGGCACGAAGACCTTGTCAGCGTAAGAGACGGCAACCTTATCATCACAGCTGAGTACAAGGACGAAGCACTTGAAAACTACTATTCAGACGCAGAAGAAGATCAGTACAGACCCGGCTGGTACACAGGCTGCATCACAACAAGAGGCAAGTTCGAGCAGTGCTACGGTTACTACGAGGTACGTTGTATCCTTCCCGCAGCAACAGGTATGTGGAGCGCATTCTGGATGATGAACGAAGGCGTTTACAATATTGACGGCTACGGTCAGGACGGCACAGAGGTTGACATTTTCGAGTCAATGAACTACAAGGATCACTGGTGGGGCAATGACTGTGTTGTAACAGGTATCCATTACGACGGCTACGGCGCTGATTCAAAGGGTGACTCAATCGGCAGATACATGCTTGAAAATGATCCCTATGAAGAGTACAACACATACGGCCTTGAGTGGACAAAGGACGAATACATTTTCTACATCAACGGTGTTGAAACAGGCAGAATCACAACAGGCGGCGTTTCTCAGAATCCCGAATACCTTATTCTCTCTTGCGAATTCGCAGGTGAAAACGGTGAAGCATTCGCTGACAGACACGGTGTAGGTCACATTGACAACACACCCGAAGAAAACTGGCCCGCAGAATTTGTTGTTGACTACGTAAGAGTTTACAAGCACAAATAATCAACAAAAAAGCTGTACTCTCATCGGGTACAGCTTTTGTTGAATTGACAATTTACAATTTACAATGCATAATTCATAATGCATAATTTCATAATCTGAATGTTATCTCGTAGGGGCGTTTATCAAACGCCCGGTTTTCCGTCAGGAAAACACAATGCAAAGCATTGTAATATCCGATATTCCTTCTGTATAAATTCATTGTAACCAAGAATTGATTCAGACGGGCGATGAATCATCGCCCCTACTTTTATAAATTGACAATTTACAATGTACAATTTACAATGCATAATGCATAATTTCATAATCTGAATGTTATCTCGTAGGGGCGTTTATCAAACGCCCGGTTTTCCGTCAGGAAAACACAATGCAAAGCATTGTAATATCCGATATTCCTTCTGTATGAATTCATTGTAACCAAAAATCGATTCAGACGGGCGATGGATCATCGCCCCTGCGATCAGGCTACAGGGAACGTTGCTCCCTGCATACTGCACAAATCTATAACAAAAAAGAGGTCTTACAAATGCCTGTCAACGAACTTAAAAGCAGAAATCTTCCTCCCCTTAAAAGCCGTGAAGAGATGAAAGAAATAATGCAGCGTGAGGTTTACGGCTATCTGCCCGAAAAGGAATTTTCATGGTCAGTTTCCGAGCCTGCCGTAATCGATGACCGTTACTGCTGCGGTGAGGTTGCTTTTTCATACGTAAACATGACAATAAATATATCTGACAAAAGCCATACCTTCAGGGTTGACAGACTTCTGCACACTGACGGAAAAAAGCGTCCGCTGATTATAGTCAATAATTTTCATCTTATGGAGAATTCACACTATTTCCCCCGTGAGGAAATGAGCGAATACGACGTTGACTGGCTTTTATTCTGCTACAAGGATGTCAGCAGTGACGACGATGACTTTTCAACAGGTCTTGCACCCATGCTTCTCCCCGACGGTCAGAATACAGATTCGACCTGCGGAAAAATCGGTATCTGGGCATGGGCTGCCATGCGTGTACTTGACTACGGTCTGACACTTGAGGGCACTGATGCTGACAATGTCACAATTTCAGGTCATTCAAGACTTGGTAAAACCGCATTGTATACTGCCATGATGGACGAAAGATTCCGTTTTGCATTTTCAAATGCGGCAGGCTGTGCAGGTGATTCAATTGCTCACGGCAGCACAGGTGCAAAGCTTGCTC
>JAFYUD010000049.1 GCA_017549665.1 Clostridia bacterium
ATCGCAATGGAAGAAGAAAGCTTCTACAAGACTATCGACTCAGGTCTCGGTCTTCTCAACGAGATGATGGCTGCTTCTGAAAACGGTGTTCTTTCAGGTGAGGATGCATTCAAGCTTCAGGACACATACGGCTTCCCCATTGACCTTACAAAGGAAATCGCAGCAGAAAAGAACATGTCTGTTGACGAGGAGAAATTCAGAGCACTTGTTGAAGAAGCAAGACTCAAGGCTAAGAATGCAAAGAGAAATGCTGCTGACTCTGACTGGAGAAACAACGGCGTTTCACTCAAGGATATTCAGAAAACTGAATTCACAGGCTACACAGACAACAACACTGAGGCTACTGTTCTTGCTATCATCGCAGACGGTGACAGAAAAGAATTCATTGAAGACGGTGATGCTGTGCTTGTACTTGACAAGACTTCTTTCTATGCAGAAAGCGGCGGTCAGGTTGGTGACACAGGTGTCATCAGAATCGGTGAAAGTGTATTTGAAGTTACAAATACAACAAAGGATGCTGACGGCGTATATCTTCACACAGGTACACTTTCAGGTGACAGCGTAAAGGTCGGTGACAAGGCTGTTACAGTTTATAACGAAGAAGCAAGAAAAGACATCATGAGAAACCACACTGCTGCTCATCTTCTTCAGGCAGCTCTCAGAACTGTTCTCGGTACTCATGTTGAGCAGGCAGGTCAGCTTGTTGATGCAAACGAAGTACGTTTCGACTTCACTCACTTCACAGGTATGACAAGTGAAGAGCTTAAAAAGGTTGAAGCTCTTGTCAACGAGGTAATTCTCGAGGCAGAAGATGTTCTCAACAAGGAAATGCCCATCGAGGAAGCAAAAGCCATGGGCGCTATGGCTCTCTTCGGTGAGAAATACGGTGATGTTGTAAGAGTTGTCAAGGCAGGCGACTTCTCAACAGAGCTTTGCGGCGGTACACACGCTGACAACACAGGCAAGCTCGGTCTGTTCAAGATCGTTTCCGAGTCATCAGTTGCTGCAGGTGTAAGAAGAATTCAGGCTGTTACAGGCAAGAATGTTCTTAAGTATATTGACGAAAAGAATGAGCTTATCTACTCAGCAGCAGATGCTCTCAAGCTCGGCAATGCTTCTCAGCTTGCAAACAAGGCAGCTTCAGTTGCTTCGGAGCTTAAGGCAAAGGAAAAGGAAATCGAAGCTCTCAAGGCTGAAATGGCTAAGGCTCAGTCAGCATCACTTCTTGACAATGCAACAGAGGTTGCAGGCATCAGAATCATTTCTGCTGACATCGGTGAAGGCGGCGCAGAAAAGGTAAGAGCAATGCTCGACTCAGCTAAGGATTTCGGTGACGACATCATTATGATTGCTGCTTCAGTTGTAACAGAAAAAGGTACTGTTTCATTCGGCTGTATGTGCGGCAAAAACGCAATTGCTAAGGGTGCTCACGCAGGTAACATCGTAAGAGAAATCGCAAAGATTGCAGGCGGTTCAGGCGGCGGAAAGCCCGACAGCGCAATGGCAGGCGGTAAGGATATCACTAAGGTATCTGAAGCTGTTTCAAAGGCAGCAGAAATCGCATCTTCTTTCATCAAGGAGTAATAAAAATGGACAACTGTCTTTTCTGTAAAATAATCAACGGTGATATCCCCTCTTCAAAGGTTTATGAGGATGATACGGTTTATGCCTTCAATGACATCGCTCCCGCAGCGCCCGTTCACATTCTTATAATCCCCAAGGAGCATATTGCTTCAGCAGCTGAAATCACAGCTGAAAACAGCTGCGTTGTTGCTCATATTTTTGAAGTTGCTGCAAAAATTGCAAAGGAAAAAGGACTTTCCGACGGCTTCAGAGTTGTAACAAACTGCGGTGACAGTGCAGGTCAGACTGTTAAGCATCTGCATTACCATCTCCTTTCAGGAAGAGATTTCACCTGGCCTCCCGGCTAAAATATAATTACACGACCGCAAAAGAGAAGAATTTTCCCCTTTGCGGTCTTCTTTGATTTTATGAGCAGACCTTATATTTGTTTCGGTACAACAGTAATAGTATCCATGCTTGTTTTCTGCAAGCTGGGCTTCATCAGTATTGTGGCAATTACCGTTGCCGCACTCGTTTGCTGTGTGCCGTTTTTCATTTTCAGGAATAAAAATGACATTCTCAACAGCATTTTCATCTGCTGTCTGTCTCTTCTTGTTTCATCATCAGTATTCATCACAAAAACAGTTACCGATTACGAGCCGGCTGTTGCACTGGTAAGTGAAGAAACAAGGACTCTCTGCGGTACACTTTGCGAATACGAGGAAGCGTACGGCAAGCATTACTACACAATCACTGATGTAAGAGTCAATTCAACAGAAATCAGACAGAAAATCCGTGTCTGCTCGGATATATACAGAAATGCTGAAATTGACGACATATTCACTTTTACTGATGCTGTAATTTATGAATTGGGTGCAGCATCAGGTAATGAAGCTTCATACAAGGCTGAAAATATATATCTGGGGGCATATACTCAGGAAAACTTTCAGATTACAAAAGCCGAAAAACACTCTGTCAGGTATTATACCAATGCCGTCAGAGAATTCATATCAGCTGCACTTGATAAAAACATCAGTCCACGTTACAGCGCAATTATCAACGGCATGCTGACAGGTGACACTTCAGAGATTAAAAATCATGACCTGATGAATTTCAGATATTCGGGAATTGCCCATCTGTTTGCAGTATCAGGCTTTCATCTTTCCTTGTGGACCGGTATTTTATCATCATGCCTAAGCAGAATCTTCAGAAATAAACATCTTCTAAACAACTGCATATGTATCATTTTCATACTGTTTTTCATGGCAGTGACAGGCTTTTCCAAGTCTGTTATACGGGCAGGGGTTATGATGATTATCTTTATTGCAGGAAAAATGATACGACATGAATCCGACCCGCTGAATTCACTTTTTATTTCGGCGACATCAATAATTCTTATCAACCCGTTTGCCGTAATGAGTATTTCACTGCAGATGTCATTCCTTGCGACACTGGGAATCCTGATTCTTTCAACGCCCGTTGTTGAACCGATAAAGAAGCTTAAAGATAAAATCAGCTTCAGACCGTTATACAGATTTATTCTCGCATTATATTCTACCGTGATGATTTCGGTTATCGCATCATTATTCACAATGCCCGTTTCAGCACTTGGCTTCGGATATATTTCCGTTGCAGCACCGCTGACAAACCTCTTGTGTGCATTTCCTGCCCAATTACTTATGCTCCTTTCAGGCGTTTATGTAACATTATCAGGCATTCCCTTCCTTGCAAAGCCGATTGCTCTTATATGCACATATCTGACAAAATTCATTACTGATACATCTGCACACATTGCAGCCATGAATCATTCCGTCATGGACACAACTGCACCCGTACTTCAGATAATACTGATGGCTGTACTCATTCTGATGATGATATTCATTATTCTGTTCAGAGAAAGCAACAAAGGACTTATGATTACACTTTTCTCAACTGCCGCAACGATTGCAATCGTTGCAGTCTGTGCAATTTCCGTACAGTCTTCAGACATCAGAATTTCGGTTGCAGATGTCGGTAACGGCACATCTGTTGTTTTGCATACTTCTGATACAAATATGATAATAAGCGGTGGCGGAAGCTCCTACAGAGGCTACAAACTGACAAATATTGCAGACACAGAGCCGTCAGGCAGTTATGATATGCTTCTTATTCCGAGAAATACAGAAACAGAAAGCGGATATACATATTCACTGCTCAACCGCTACAGTTTTGAAAACTGCATTTTTTCAGACGATAAATACCCTGCTTACATCACAGATTTTCTGCCGGAAAACACAGTTTTTACAGATAACTGCAATATTCAAATTGACACAGACACAACATTGATATACAATAACAGTAAGGAGTTTTCGGGCGTCAGAATTATCTCGGGTAAATTCACCTGCACAATTCTTTTCAGACCTCTTTCGGATTTTTCCGTTGTACCCGAAGACTGGGCAAAAGGCTCACTTCTCATAACAAGACAATCACTGCCCGATATTGATTTATCGGGATTTGAAAATATAATAGTTTCTTCATCGAAAGAAGTTATTTACACAAACAGAAACATTTACACTACACGTTACAGCGGTCAGATTGATTACAGAATGTATCGGTCAGGCACATCAGTTATTACGGAGGAAAGACATGATTATAAACGATGAGTTATCCGTTAAAAATCACATAAAAGCAGGCAATCCGTCCCGTGTATATCTTGTATTCGGAGACGAAAGCTACCTGTCTGTTTTCTATGCAAATCAGATTGCATCATCCGTAACAGATACATCCGGCATGAGCTTCAACTACTACTGCTTCGACTCAGAAACGGTCTCCTTTGATGCAGTTTACGAGGCATGTGAAACACTGCCCGTAATGAGTGACAGAGTATGTGTATTTGTCAAGGATTACAACTTTTCAAAAGCCACAGCTGACGAGCTGGAATCATACACCGGATATTTCAGAAATATTCCCGAAACATCAACTCTTATATTCCTTATGTCAAGTGTTGAGGTTGACACAAAAACAAATGCAAAGTGGAAAAATGTCATCGACACTGTCAATAAATACGGAACGGTAATAAATCTTTCAAAAAGAACTGATTCTCAGGTCGCAGATCTTCTTGTGCGCTCTGCAGGCAAACGAAACACTTCCATATCAAGAGAAAATGCAGAATATTTCATTTCAGTTGTAGGAAGTCAGATGAATGTTCTGCTCAATGAATTTGATAAGGTCTGCGCTTATTCACAGGGCAATGAGGTCACAAAAGAAATGATTGACAGCATTGCAGTAAGAAGCATCGAAGCATCTGTGTTTGATCTTACAGATGCAATCAACTCAAACAGGAATGACCGTGCATTTGAAATTCTTTCTGAGCTTATAAAGACCAAAACAGAGGCTACAATCATCATAGGAACGATTGCATTCGGTTATGTCGACATTTATCGTGCCAAGGCAGCAGAAATGAGCAGAAGCGGCTACAGTGAATATCTCAGGTCATTCGCAAACTACAAGAATAAATCATTCCGTCTTGAAAAAGCCGCAAAGAATGCACGCAAGCTGTCAATGAAACAGATAAAGGAATTACTGAAAGCTGTCAGCGAAGCTGATATCAGAATCAAATCCTTCAGCGTGGATAATACTGTTATTCTTGAAGAGCTTGTTGCAAAGCTTCTTTATATTGCAGGTGGAAAACAATGATAAAGCTCGACAAGGCAATTATTGTTGAGGGAAAATATGATAAAATCCGTCTTTCAAATTTCATTGATGCTGTAATCATAGAAACAGACGGCTTCAGGATTTTCTCCGACAAAGAAAAAAAGGCATTCATAAAGAAAATTGCCAAGGAAAAAGGCATTATCATAATGACCGACAGTGATGCAGCAGGCTTCAGAATCCGCAATTTTATAAAGAATATTGCAGCAGACGGTGAAGTTATCAATGTTTACGTTCCCGATGTTTTCGGCAAGGAAAAACGAAAGGCAGAGCCGTCAAAAGAGGGCAAACTGGGCGTTGAAGGTCTGAATGAAGATATTATCCGTCAGGCTATGGATAAGGCAGGCGTCACACATTCACAGTCTGAAGACTGCAACAGACGCACAGTTACCGTAACTGACCTTTTTGAAGACGGCTTTACAGGTACAGACGATGCAAAACAGCGCAAATACAGGCTTCTTTCGCATCTCGGTCTCCCATCCCGTCTGTCAAACAATCAGCTGCTCAGGCTCATAAATACATTCATGTCTTACGAAGACTACAGAAATGCCGTAAACGAAATTTCTGACAGTTGACAGAAATTATTCATTATTGTAAAATAAAAAGAGGAGCGTGATTAAATGAAAAAGAAAAAGCTTCTTATCACTGCAATCTGCATTGTTATTATAAGCTCACTGATAATAACAGCCGCAGCAGTTGCAAAATATAAATTTTCACTGGCAACAGAGCCTGAAGCAATCGAAACCGTAAACCGTGTGAATATCACCGTTTCAGCAACAGAGTTTACTTACAACAATGTTTCTCAGGACGGTATGCTCACCTGCTCAACAAAGGTTTCAATAGAAAAAACAGAGCCTGATTTTTACGGTCAGCTTCATTCAATCACCGTTTCAGGTGCTGAATTCGGCTACACAATCTACACAGCAGGCAAAAATAACGGTGATGCAATTCTTCCTGAGGAAGTTGCACTTACATCAGAAAATCCCCTTGAATGGACAGTTGCATTCACTGTCCCCTATATCGAAGGTCAGGATACCTATAACCTGTCCCTTGACTTCAACTACACTACAGGCATCAAGCCGAATGTCACACAGAGATATATGACAAGTATCCCTGTCACACTGACAGTTGAAAGTTAATACACACGTGTATAAAATTTACATTTTGTTTATTGATTATTTTCAATAAATATTGTAAAATCAAATAGTAATATTATGAAAGATGAAGGTAATTGATTATGCCCAAATATCTTATTGTAAATGCTGACGACTACGGTATGTGTCATGCAGCTAACGAAGCAGTAGCAGAACTTTTTGAAGGCGGCTGGCTCAAGTCATCAACAATCATGATGCCTTGTCCCACAGCAAAAGAAGCAGTTGATTTTTCAATCGCTCATCCTGAATATGCAATCGGTGTACACCTTACACTTACAAGTGAGTGGGGAGAATACCGCTGGAAGCCCCTTACAGGCGGCAAGTCACTTGTCGACGAAGAAGGCTACATGTGGCACGAAAGCGATCAGGTTGAAAAGAACGCTACATACGAAGACATCGAGAGAGAAATCCGTGCACAGATTGATCTTGCTCACGAAATGGGCATGAGACCTTCTCACATCGACAATCACATGGGTTCACTCTACGGTCACTACACAGGCAGACTCGGTCTGAGCAAGCTTGCTCTTCGTGTATGCGGTGAGTACGGCTATGCATACAGACTTTACACAAAGGCTGATAAGAGAATCTGCCCCAAAGGCACTCCCTATCCCCTTTACGCAGCTGTTCCCCTTCTTTCAAATGCATGGGGCAAAAAGTACGGCGTAGTTATTCCTGACTACCTTCTTTTCCCCGATTGGAACGACGCAATGCGTGAAAGCTACGAGGTTTACAGAGATACTATCCTTAAAATCTGGACAGATATCCCCGAAAACGGCGTAACAGAAACATTCATCCATCCTTCTGTTGAGTGTGATGAGCTTAAGTCAATCACAGGCAGATGGCAGGACAGAGTATGGGAATACGAGCTTATGAAGGATCCTTATGTTCATGAGTATCTTAAGAAGAACAATGTTATTCTCATCAACTACAGACAGCTTTGTGCAATGAAAGGCGGCACTGTCCGCTGATATACGAAAAGCCATCCGATAACGGATGGCTTTTTTAATTCAGAATCTTTTTGCTGGGAGCGATACCCTCAATCAGCTTCGCTGACAGCTCCCTCAATGAGGGAGCATTTGTATTACTAAAAAAACGCAGGCACCGAAGTGTCTGCGTTAATTTTATGCAATTAATTGTAAATTGTACATTGTAAATTGCACATTGAATTAATACATTCCGCCGCCCTGAGCTGCTGCTGCCATAGCTGCTGCCTGTGCTGCATCTGCCTGAGGATCGGGCTTGTCAGCAACGAGTGATTCTGTTGTAAGAACCATTGCTGCTACTGATGATGCGTTCTGAAGTGCGCTTCTTGTAACCTTAGTGGGATCAAGAATACCTGCTTCAGCCATATCTGTGTATTCTTCTGTTGCGAAGTTGAAGCCGTAGCCTACCTTGCCTGAACGAAGGATTGCATCAATGATAACTGAGCCTTCAAGACCTGCGTTAGCTGCAATCTGTCTGATAGGAGCTTCAAGTCCCTTGAGAACGATTGAAACACCTGTCTTTTCGTCACCGTTTACATCATCAAGGAGAGCCTTTACTGCAGGAATTGCATTGAGAAGTGCGATACCGCCGCCTGCAACGTAGCCTTCTTCAACAGCTGCCTTTGTAGCTGCAAGAGCGTCTTCGATTCTGAGCTTCTGCTCCTTCATTTCGATTTCTGTAGCAGCACCAACGTGGATAACTGCAACACCGCCTGAAAGCTTTGCAAGTCTTTCCTGAAGCTTCTCACGGTCGAAATCTGATGTTGTTTCAGCAATCTGAGACTTGATCTGACCGATTCTGCCCTTGATTTCGTCTGTATTGCCTGCACCGTCAACGATGATTGTATTTTCCTTTGTGATTTTAACCTGCTTTGCACGGCCGAGCTGTGTAAGCTGAGTATCCTTAAGCTCAAGACCGAGGTCAGAAGTGATAACCTCACCGCCTGTAAGGATAGCAATATCCTTGAGCATTTCCTTTCTTCTGTCGCCGAAGCCGGGAGCCTTTACAGCGATACATGTGAATGTACCTCTGAGCTTGTTGACGAGGATTGTTGAAAGTGCTTCGCCCTCAACGTCCTCAGCAACGATAACGAGCTTCTTACCTGCCTGTACAAGCTGCTCAAGAAGGGGAAGAATTTCCTGAATATTTGAAACCTTCTTGTCTGTGATAAGGATGAATGCGTC
>JAFYUD010000002.1 GCA_017549665.1 Clostridia bacterium
AGAATGGAATTCAGAAAATAATGAATGGGCAGCAGGGGAGACAGACGGAATGAAAGTCTACGGCTGTAATTCCTGCGGCGGTGAAATTGTTGCCGATGAAACAACAGGTGCCACAAGCTGTCCTTACTGCGGAAATCCCGTCGTTATGAAAGGTCAGTTTGAAGGTGCTCTGCGTCCCAATCTTGTCATTCCTTTCAAATATGATAAGAAAGCGGCAAAAGAAGCTCTTAAAAAGCACATAGCAACAAAAAAATTTGTTCCTGCAGCTTTCAAAGACGAAAATCACATTGATGAAATCAAGGGTGTATATGTTCCTCATTGGCTTTTCACTTGCGATGCTCAGACGGGCATCAGTTACAAGGCACAGAGAGTCAGAACGTGGGCAGACAGTAACTATACCTACACAGAAACATCACACTTCAATGTTTTCAGAGGCGGTAATCTGAGTTTTGATAATATTCCCGTTGACGGCTCAACAAAAATGCCCGATGACCTTATGGAATCAATCGAGCCTTTCAATATAAACGAAGCACTTGATTTCAACACAGCTTATCTTGCAGGTTATCTTGCCGATAAATACGATGTTGATGCAGATTCAAGTATTCACAGAGCAAATGAGCGAATCAGAAACAGCGCTGCAGAAACTTTCCGTGATACAGTTCAGGGTTACACAAGCGTTGTGACCGAAAATATGAACCTTAATATCGCAAACGGTACATACAGATATGCACTTTACCCCGTATGGATTCTCAATACGGACTGGAAAGGAAAAAAATACACCTTTGCCATGAATGGTCAGACAGGTAAATTTGTAGGTGATATCCCCACAGACAACAAAAAAATCAATAAGCTTTCTCTACTTTACGGAGCTGCACTCGGTGTTGTGATTTATGCCGTCAGATGGCTTATTGAACTGTTGTAAGGAGGTGCCGATAATGAATAAACATATTTTTTCAGTTTTAACAGCACTTCTTATGTGTGTTTCACTTTCAGTTTTTGCTTCTGCTTATGAAAACAATGACAGAACGCTGAGTCTTGTTGAAGACTATGCAGACCTTCTGACTGATGAAGAAGAAGCAGAGCTTGATATGAAACTCAATGCATTCAGCGAAGAATTTGAAATGGAAATCGCAGTAGTCACAATAAATGACCTTGAAGGCAGAACATCTATGGAATATGCCGATGATTTTTATGATTACAACGGCTACGGCTACGGTGAAAACGATGACGGACTTCTTGCATTGTATGTTGACGGTCCTGCAGGTGAAAGAGAAATATGGATAACAACCCACGGTAAGGCAATCAGCAAAATAACAGATGTCGATATTGATTACATAACCGATGTTATGATTATGTATCTTTCGGACGGTAACTATGCGTGGGCTTTTAATGCATTTGTTGATGAAACAATAAGCGTGGTTCAGGTCAGTGTGTCACTTATATGGATTCCGCTGAGTTTTGCAATAGGATTCGCAGTTATTTTCTTTATTCTTAAAACTATTGCTTCGGCAAATAAATCGGTTGCAAGAAAAGTTGATGCAAGGGACTATGTCAGAAACGGCAGTATGATTGTGACAGACAGTTATGATAATTTTCTGTTCAATAATGTGACCCGTGTGGCAAGACCCAAAAATACATCTTCGGGAAGCTCAACACACACAAGCTCATCGGGAAGAAGTCACGGTGGCGGCGGAAAGAGATTCTGATAAAAAAATCCTTCTGAAAAGAAGGATTTTTTTTAATACCGAGGTTTACAAAAGGCTATGTTGTGAAGATTAACAAAAAATCAATCCTTTTTTCTGCAATATGTCGTATTGACGGAATTTCAAAATAATGGTATATTTATGATGTATAATTTTATTGTTATGTTTTTACTGTTATTTTATAAAATCAATCTTATTACATCGGGCATATTGGAGGTCAGATATGCGTAAAAAAGATTGCTGATTATGAAAAAACAGTACACGGCGGTAAATCCGCAAACTTCTATCACGGAGATGATTGTTAATGAAGAATAACTTTAAAAAATTCTTATCAGTTTTTCTTGCAGTTGTAATGGTGGCAGGTATTGTGCCTTTCAGCGGCTTTATAGCTCCCATTGAGGCTTCTGCGGCTTCTTCAGCAACTTATGACAAGGAATATTACACAGGCGGAGCTTCATTCTCCACTGATGTCGCTGTCGGTGCAAGACAGTATCAGATTGCCACTGGCGGTAGAGAAGATGCCGCAAAAGGGTACCTGACAAATGCCGGCTTTACCGTAATGGGTAAGGACGTCAATGCCGGATGTTCAAAGTCAAATAAAAAGTATTACTATACTCATCTTGGTTACAAGCTCGGTACAGATGAAAAGAATGCTATCCGTGCGGTTGCTTTCTATAATGCAGGTGATGCACCTTCATCAATCAACTACACAATCAACGGCCATAGTTGTACATTCTATCCCGTTACGACATCTTTTGTTGACAGCGGTTCAAGCACAGGATCTGTTTTCGACCTTAACAAGGGTGTCGGCGGTGATACAATTTATATGTATTACACTAAGGACCCCAATGCAGGTCCTCCCATGACAAGCCTTGAATATGGTACAAATGCAACTGTTTCAGGTCAGACTATGGGTGTATGGCTCAACGGAAGCGGTTCTGCTGACCTTAACGCAGGTGCCGGCGGTGACTATATCTATATTTCATTCAAGACAACAGGTACAGAAGTTGACACTTCTGCACTTCACACTGCAATCACAACAGCAGACAGTCTTCTTGCAAATTCAGCAAACTATGTATCTGTTGACGCACTTCAGACAGCAGTAAACACAGGTAAGGCTATTGTAAACGATTACAATGCAGACGGTCTTTCTGCAAGTTATAACCAGACTGCTATCACTGATGCTGCAAACGCAATCAACAGTGCAATCAATGCTCTTCAGACAACTGTTACTCTCAACGGTAACGGCGGTACTGTTTCAGCATCATCATTCAATGTTACAGTAGGCTCTGCAACAACAGTAAATTATAATGTTTCATCATACACAGCATCACGCACAGGCTACACATTCAAGGGCTGGGCAACTTCAGCTTCTGCAACAAGCGGTTCAACATCAACTGTTTCAGCAGGCCTTAAGCCCACTCTCTACGCTGTATGGGAAGCAAACACATACACAGTTGTATTTGATAACCTTATTGATTTCAGCAAGTGGAATACTTCAGGTGCAGGCAACGGCGTTATTAGCAATGTCGGTGACGGCGGATTCACACTTACATCAAATGACGGTGTAGGCGAAGCTACATCCGAATCACCTCTTTTCCCTGTAACTGCAGGTGAAAAGTATGTTGTTGATATTGATTTTGAAGGCAACAACTGGGACGTTTATATCTTCTTCTATGATGCAAATACACAGTCAGGTCTCGGTATTGACTTTGCTGACGGCCCCGACAGAAGATTCTCTTCAAGCGGTGTAGGTAACTTTGATGAAAACGGCAACGGTGTCTTCACAGCTCCCGCAGGTGCTGTAAGAGCTGTTATCCGTGTTGACGCAAACGGCTCAAACAATGCTGTTACATTCAAAAATATCAAGGTTTATAAGCAGGGTACTGTTGAAGACGGTGTTTCATTCACAGATTCTCAGACAGTAACATATGACAGTACATACGCTACTCTTCCCACTCCTACAAAGCCTGATTACAGATTTATCGGATGGTATAAGGCAGACGGTACTCAGATTAAAGATTCTGATACAGTAAAAATTACAGATACACTTTATGTTACTTCAAAGTGGGAACCTCTCGGCTATACAGTAATATGGAAAAACTGGGACGGCACAGTTCTTGAAACTGATGAAAAGGTTGCTCCCGGAACAACTCCCACATATAACGGTGCAACACCTGAAAAGGCAGCAGATGTTCAGTTCACTTATACATTTGATAAGTGGTCACCCTCAGTTTCAGCAGTTACAGGTAATGTTGAATACACAGCTCAGTTCAAGGCAACTGAAATCAACTACACAATCACATGGAAAAACTGGGACGGTACTACTCTTGAAACCGATACAGTCAATTATGGTGATGCAATTTCTTACGACGGTGCAACACCCACAAAGGCTGCTACAGCTCAGTATACATTTACATTTGACAAGTGGTCACCCGATGTTGCAGCAACAGTAACAGGTAATGCAACATATACAGCTCAGTTCAAAGAAACCACAAATACATATACAGTAAAATGGGAAAACTATGACGGAACAGAGCTTGAAAAGGACGAAAATGTTCCTTACGGCACAACACCTTCATATAACGGTTCAACTCCCGTCAAGCCCGGTAATGCTCAGTTTACTTATACATTTGACAAGTGGACACCTGTTGTTTCAATGGTAACAGAAGATGTTACTTATAAAGCAACATTCACAGAAACAACAAATGCTTACACAGTTACCTGGAAGAATGAAGACGGTACAGTTCTTGAAACAGACAAAAATGTTCCTTACGGCACAACACCTTCTTATGACAGTGCTACACCTTACAAGGCTCCCACAGCACAGTATTCATACGCATTCAAGGAATGGACTCCCGAAGTTTCATCCGTAACAGGTGACGCAACATACACAGCTACATTCACAGAAATTCTCAACAAGTACACAGTAACATGGGTCAACTACGATGGTACTGTTCTTGAAACAGATAAGAATGTTCCTTACGGCACAGAACCCGAATACAACGGCGCAGAACCCACAAAGCCCTCAACAGCTCAGTATTCATATACTTTTGCAGGTTGGGAACCCACAGTAAGTGAGGTTGAAGGCAACATCACTTACACAGCAACATTCACAGAAACACTCAGAACATATACTGTTACCTGGAAGAATGAAGACGGCACAGTTCTTGAAACTGATGAAAATGTTCCTTACGGCACAGTACCTTCTTATGATGGTGCAGAAGCTACAAAGGAAGCAACTGTTCAGTATTCTTACAAGTTTGATAAGTGGTCACCCGAAGTTGTTGCAGTTTCAGGTGATGCAACATATGTTGCTACATTCACAGCAACCGTAAATGAATACACGGTAACATTCAAGAATGAAGACGGCACAGTCCTTCAGTCAGGCAAGGTTGCATACGGCACAACACCTGCATATACAGGTGAAACACCCGAAAAGGCTGCAACTGCTCAGTATACATACACATTTGATAAGTGGTCACCCGCAATTGCTCCCGTTTCAGGTGAAGCAACATAC
>JAFYUD010000050.1 GCA_017549665.1 Clostridia bacterium
GAGGTTTATGCTCAGCTCACAGGCACAGTCGTTGACTACGGCGCAGCTCACTCCGAGGCTCATTGCCACGACCGTTACGGCTACGATTACACAGACAAATGCATCATGCCCGAGCCTTGGGACACAGAAAGCGCAATCAACCTTGTCGGTCACAGCTTCGGCGGCCCTGCAGTAAGACTTTTCGCATCTCTTATCGCATACGGCGATGCTGACGAAATCGCAGCAACGGGCGAAGACACATCACCTCTTTTCATGGGCGGACACGAAAATGCAATTCATGCAGTCGTAACATTTTCAGGCGTCCATAACGGCTCACCCATTGCAAACCTTGTTCACGATTCACCTGTTATGACAATGCTCTTCACTCTTCTCAATCTCTGGGGCTCAACGGTGGGCAGAAATCTCCTTATGTGGGATATGCAGATGGGTCACATCGGTCTTACACCCACTCAGGACGAGGAAAGAACTTCATTCAGCATGGAAAAGGTCAGAACAGCCGTTGCAAATCAGGACAACTGCGGTTATGACCTTACTCTCAGAGGTGCAGCTGAGCTTAACGCAAAGATAAAGACAGTTGAAAATGCATATTACTACTCATATTCCTGCAATGCTTCAAACAAGACTGCAGTGAATACATACGTGCCCATTTCAACCACATTCGCTCTTTTCATCCCCACGTCAATTTACATCGGCGCTCTTGAAGGCAAGACAATCGACGGAATTTACATGGATGAAACATGGGCAAAGAATGACGGTATCGTACCACTTGCAAGTGCGCTTTACCCCTCAACAGAGGCTGACACAGCAAGAAGCTACGAGGAAGCTGTCAATGCAGGTGAAGAAATTGAACCCGGCAGATGGTACTATATGCCCATCATGGAAGGTTTCGACCATTTCGATTTCTGCGGCACAATAGACTACCCCACAAGCTTTGAAGATTTCTACTGCACACTTGTGGAAACAGTAAATGCTCACTGATATAAAACAGGATGCCTCTCGGCATCCTGTTTTTTTGAATATGAATACAAATCAGAATTTATCTTTTAAATTAACAATTAACAATTTACAATTATCAGAACACCTTCGGTGTTGAATTTTAATTGTACATTGTTCACTGTACATTGTACATTTAAATTATTGTTTATCTGTCAGTTATCTCCGAACCCGGATAATAATGACTTATTATCTCCCTGTAAGAATACCCCTGCTCTGCATACCAGTCAGCACCATACTGACTCATTCCCACACCGTGACCGTAGCCTTTTACGGAGAAAATATATGTATCATCATCTTTTGTCACGGTGAATGAAGGACTTCTCATTGACAAAAGATTTCTCAGCTCCATACCCGTCATTTCATTACCGCAGACGGTAACACTGCTGACAGTGCCGGCTTCAGTCGTACTGTTGATTTTTATTTCATCATTTTCACATTTGTAACCGTTGTTTTTCAGCAATTCCTTAAGCTCAGAAACGGAAATTGTCACCTCAGATAAAAACCGTGATGAGTATTTATCCCCCTCACTTTCAACACTTACAAGGTAGTCAACTGCACTGCCCCACATATTCTCCGCCGATTCGGTTCTGCCTGTACTGATGGCATGATATGCCGCCATAACCGGCCGGTTTTCATAAATTATCACTTCATTGATAACCGCATCGACAGCATCTGCAATCCTGTTATAATAAGTGTCGAATGCCTCGCCCCATTTTTCCTGCATCTGCTCTTTCGTCATGTAACCCTGATGGGTACTGCTGTCGTCTGAAATCACAGCACCGTCAGGCATCTCACCGTTATTCTGAAGCCTCAGATATTCCGTATATGTCACTGCCGCAAGTGCCTGCGCTTTCAGCGCCTCCACCTCGTAGGATGCAGGCATTTCCGCAGCAACAGTGCCGATTATATAGTCACGCATATCAAGTGTTTCGGTCTTTTCGTCAGCACTCATGAATACACTGACAGTATCATCAGATTCGGCTTCTGCAGTTACCGTTTCAGAGGTGTAAGATTCACCTTCAGAATCCTTTCCGCTGAAAGATATCGAAGCAAGAGGTGCCACCAGCAATATCACTGCCACAGTTATGCATAATATACCGTAAATTTTCATTGATTATTCATCCTTTATATAAATCTCTTATTGACTTTATTTTAAAAACATTATACAATAATATGTAAATCATTATCAGGGGTTGATAATTTTGAGCAAAACTATTATTGAGAATGAAGCTATTTCAATATTATGCGAGCAGCTTCAGGATAATAACTACATAAATGTTACAGACTACGAAAAATACGGAGTAAAGCGTGGTCTGAGAAATGCTGACGGCACAGGCGTAATGGCAGGTCTTACAAAAATCTGCAGTGTTGAAGGCTACTATATGTCCGACGGTGAAAAGGTGCCGAAGGAAGGAAAGCTTTACTACAGAGGTATCGACGTTGAAGATATCGTCAGAGCTTGTGAGGAGGAAAACCGTTTCGGCTTTGAAGAAGTTATCTGGCTTCTTCTTTTCGGCACACTTCCCACTCAGGATCAGCTTGACAGATTCACAGAGGCTCTCGCTGACCTTCGTGAGCTTCCCGATAACTTCACAGAAGACATGATCATGAAGGCTCCGTCACCCAACATCATGAATAAGATTTCACGTGCAGTGCTTGCGCTTTATTCATACGACGACAATCCCGATGATAACTCAATTAAAAATGTTCTCAATCAGTCACTTCGTCTTATTGCGCAGATGCCTTCAATCATTTCATACGCTTATCAGGTAAAAAGAAGACACTACTATCACAAGAGCATGTATCTTCATCCCCCCAAGAAGCATCATCATACTGCAGAAGTAATCCTCAACTC
>JAFYUD010000051.1 GCA_017549665.1 Clostridia bacterium
ATGGCGTATAAAGACAACTGATTTCCTTGATGCTGATACAAGCGAAATGAGATGCAGAATGTGGTACAGAAACGGTGAAGGCTCACCCATGGTTGTGTTCAATCCTCATTCATTCCCCGTAAAGTCTTTCGGGCAGTTCGGTGATCAGGGTGTTTCAAAGGTGCTTGATTCAAATGGTAATGAAGTGCCTCTTCAGAAGGTACGTGCACCTTACACAGACGGTGACCATGTTCAGAAAACGATTTTTGAAGCAGAGGTTCCTGCATACGGTTATTCGGTATATTATCTTTATCATCGTAATGATGACGAAGCTGAAAGGGTATACGCAACAGACCTTGTCGCAACAGAAAATACTCTTGAAAACAGCAGGGTAAAAATCGAATTCGATAAAAATACAGGTGCTGTTTCATCATATATTCTCAAGGACGGAAATGTTCAGTTTGCAAAGGGACTTCTCGGTAAGGCAGTTGTCTGTGACGACGAAGCAAACGATACATGGGGTCACAAGATTTATGATTACAATATCGATATAGGAAGCTTTGCAGACGGTACACTTGAGCTTGTGGAATCAGGCCCCATGAGAGCAACCGTAAAATCAACTGTTACTTACGGTAATTCCGTACTTAAGAGATATTATTCACTTTATGCATCAAGTGAAAAGCTTACAGTCAGAACAGTGCTTGATTTTGACGAACAGTACAAGTCCGTCAAGCTTTCATTCCCTGCAGATGTTAAAGACAATACAGTTACATATTCAATGCCCTACGGATTCATTTCAAAGAAAGCAAACGGTCAGGAAGAGCCTTGTCACGCATGGTGCGATGTGATTGAGGAAAGCGGAAAAGGTCTTGCACTGCTTAATACAAGCAAATACAGCTTCTGCGCAATGGACAATGACCTTCGTATGATGATTGCAAGAGGTTGTGCATATCTTGACCATTACGGACAGCACAGCCGTGACGGCGAAATGGAATTCCTTGACAAGGGTCAGCAGGAATTTACTTATGAAATTGTGCCTCACACAGAGAAGATAAATTCTGCATTGTTCAGAATGTCCGAGGTGCTCAACAATCCTCTGCAGACACATCAGGAAACACACCACGACGGTACACTTCCTCAGAGTTATTCAGCAATTGATGTTGATAAGGAAAATATCGTTGTAACTGCAATTAAAAAGGCGGAGGATGCTGACGGAATCATAATGCGTCTTGTTGAAACAGACGGCAGAGAAACCGAGGCAACAGTTGATTTTACTGCAATGAACAGCAGATTCACACTTTCTTTCGCTCCGCAGGAAATCAAAACGGTCAGAATTGCGGACGGAAATGTTTCAGAATGTCTTATAACTGAATAAATAAAGTTTTTTATGGCAGGTGAATTTTATGCCGCTTCAGATAATCCGTCAGGATATTACAAGAATAGAATGTGATGCCATTGTCAATCCGTCAAATGAAATGCTTCTGCCCACGGGCGGTACAGATTTTTCAATCCATGAAGCTGCAGGCCCCGGATTGCTTGACTGTTGTCTCAGGCTCGGCGGCTGCCCCACCGGTGAAGCAAAAATAACACCTGCATTCGGTCTTCCGTGCAGGTATGTTATTCATACAGCAGGTCCTGTCTGGGAAAACGGAAATTCGGGTGAAGAAGAAAAGCTTATTTCGTGTTATAACAACTGTCTTTTGCTTGCAAAGGAAAACGGTTGCGGAGCTGTTGCGTTTCCTCTTATTTCTTCGGGACTTTACGGCTTTCCTAAGGATAAGGTCATGAAAATTGCAATCAGCACAATAAGCTCATTTCTCTTTGATAATGAAATGACGGTTTATCTTGTTGTTTTTGATAAACAGTCGTATGAGCTGAGTGAGAAGCTTTTTTCGGGCATTGAATCGTACATTGACGATAATTACGTTGATGAGCATTCAGATTTTTATATTGAAAACACGGCTGTTTTTACGGAATGTATGCCCATGCAGAGCGCATATATCCCTGAATTTTCAGAGAAAAAGAAGCAGTCAATTGAGGATTTTATCACCCTTGACGAGTCCTTTGCCGAAAAGCTTATAAAGATTATTGACGCAAAGGGAATCAGTGACGTTGCGTGCTATAAGAAGGCAAACGTCAGCAAGCAGACGTGGCACAAGCTTATGACAGATAAATTTTACAGACCGAATAAGAAAACGGCTGTATCCTTTGCAATCGCTCTCGAGCTGAGTCTTTCTGAAACTCAGGAGCTGCTTGAAAGTCTCGGATTTGTCCTTTCTGACAGCAGCCTGTCTGACGTTATTATAAAGTATTGTCTCGAAAATGAGATATATGATGTTTTTGAAATCGATTCGATTCTTTTCAGATATGATCAGGAAACACTTTTTTCAACAATTTAAAAAGTAAATCTCAGATTTACCATTAATGCGATTTTCTGTGTTATACTGTGGTTGTAAGGTTGACAAAGACCTTACAGCCACATTTTTTTTCGGAGGTAAATATTATGACAGGTGCAATTATAGGAGATATAGCAGGTTCAAGATTTGAGTTTGATAACTACAGAGCAAAGGATTTTGATTTCTTTACATCTGACTGCTTTTTTACAGATGATACAGTTATGACACTGGCAGTTGCAAAGGCTCTTAATAAGTATAAAAAAGTGACAGATTATGAGGATTTCAAGAAAACACTTGTAAAATGTATGCACAAAGTGGGTATCTGTTATCCTGACTGCGGTTACGGCGGCAGATTTTATGTCTGGATAACAGAAAAGAAGACCGAGCCGTATAACAGCTACGGAAACGGCTCAGCCATGAGAGTTTCACCCGTTGCATGGTATGCATCATCACTTGAAGAAGCAGAAAATCTTGCAAGGGCAACAGCTGAAGTCACGCATAATCATCCTGAAGGTATCAAGGGTGCAGTTTCCGTTGCAGGTGCGGCATATCTTGCAAAAACAGGTCACTCAATGGATGAAATAAAAGAATATGTATCAGGTTTTTATACTATTGATTTTACTCTTGATGAAATCAGACCCGTGTACAGCTTCAACGAAACATGTCAGGACTCTGTACCTCAGGCATTTGAAGCGTTTTTCGAGTCTGTCAGCTTTGAGGATGCAATAAGAAATGCAGTTTCAATCGGTGGTGACAGTGACACCATTGCCGCAATCACAGGCTCGATTGCAGAGGCATATTACGGAATTGACGAGTCACTCAAAATCCGTGCAGCGGCATATCTCGACAGCAGATTAAAGAAAATATACGATGAATTTATATCAAAAACAAAGGAGAAATAATATGCTTACAGAACTTGTATTTATCATTGACAAAAGCGGGTCCATGGCAGGACTTGAGGGCGACACAATCGGCAGCTTCAACGCCATGATTGAAAGACAGAAGGCGCAGGAGGGCGAATGCTATGTTTCTACGGTATTTTTCAGCAATTTCAGCCATGTTATTCACGACAGAATAAAGCTCGGAGACGTAAGACCGCTTACTGCAAAGGATTATCAGGTCGGCGGCGGTACGGCGCTTATCGATGCAATCGGCGGTGCGATTCACCACATCGGAAATATTCACAAGTACGCACGCAGAGAGGACGTGCCTGAAAAGACAATATTCATCATCGCAACTGACGGAATGGAGAATGCAAGCCGTAATTACACAAGCGACAAGGTAAAGGCAATGATTGAGCGTCAGAAGGAAAAATACGGCTGGGAATTTATTTTTATCGGTGCAAATATCGACGCTGTTGAAACAGCGGGCAGATTCGGAATCAGCCCCGAAAGAGCAGTCAATTACAACGCTGATTCAAAGGGCACTCAGGTGCTTTATCAGGCTGTTTCGGATGCTGTTTGCTTTGTCAGAAGCAAGGCTCCGCTTACGGATAACTGGCGTAAGGATATTGATGCAGATTATCAGAAAAGAAAGCGTTGATTTCAGTGTTTTCTGATGATATAATAGAATCACAGAGATTATATCAGAAGGAGAATGCTTATGATTTTTGATCTGAAAAATTTTACTGCAAAGATAATATGTGACACAGAAGTTTCTGATGCGTCAATCGAAACAAGGATTGACGGAAATGAGCTTGAATTATATATTTCTGCACTTAATGATAAACCCCGTTTTGTTGAGCTTAAATGGACATTTGAAACAGGAAAAGAAATGTTTGTGCTCGGTGATGCATGGGAAAGAAGCTACGGTGACCTTGAATTCAGAAGTCTTTCAGAAAATGACAGACAGATGCCCTGGTATTTTATCGCAACAGATAAGGAAACAAGCTTCTGCTTCGGTGTGAAGACTCAGCCCAATTCATTTGTAAGCTTCCGTTATGATACAAACGGTATCACTGCCCTTGTTGACTGCCGTAACGGCGGAAACGGCGTACACCTTAACGGCAGAAAGCTCTGTCTTGCCACATTCGTACTCTCAGAGTATGATAACGCAGATATTCTTGAATGTCTTAAGGATTACCTGAGAAAAATCTGTATTGCAACAATTCTTCCGAAAGAGAAAATCTACGGCGCAAACAACTGGTATTATGCATACGGAAAAAGCAGCTATGAAGAAATTATTGATGATGCAAGGCTTCAGGTTGAAATGTCTGAGGGTATAGAGAATAAGCCGTTTCAGGTTATTGATGACTGCTGGCAGATCAATTCCTGTGCCGGTCCCTGGCTTCCGAATGAGAAATTCCGTGACATGAAAAAGCTTGCGGCAGAAATCAAGGAAATCGGTGCAAGACCGGGTATCTGGATGCGTCCTCTCCGCTCTCATGACGATGCGATTACTGATGAAATGAAGATTTCAAGACCTGACGGCAAGGAGCGTTATCTTGACCCCACACATCCTTCTTCTCAGGCTTATATCAGAGCTGATATCGAAAGAATAAAGGACTGGGGTTATGAGCTTATAAAGCACGATTTCACAACTGCAGACCTTTTCGGCTGCTTCGGCGGTGCTGCAGACGGAACAATAACCCGTGAGATGGACTGGAATTTTTACGATAAGACAAAGACAAATGCTGAAATCACACTTGATCTTTACAGACTTATCAGAGAAGCGGCAGGGGATATGCTGATTATCGGCTGTAATACAATTTCTCACCTTTGTGCAGGTCTTGTTGAAATCAACCGTACGGGTGATGATACAAGCGGCAGAGAATGGGAAAGAACGCCGAGAATGGGAGTAAACACACTTGCATTCCGCCTTGCACAGAATGAGATTTTCTATATGTGTGATGCTGACTGTGTAGGTATTGTGCCTGAGTGTCCCTGGGAGAAAAACAATCAGTGGCTTCATCTTCTTTCTTATTCAAATACACCTCTTTTCGCATCCTGCAATAATTCTATCAGTGAAGAGATAAAAGAGGACATCAAAACTGCATACAAGGTGTTCAACGATGCTGAGCCTCATGCTTTCAGACCTATTGATTTCTATGAAACAAAAACTCCCGTGCAGTGGGAAATCGACGGTGAAAAAGTAACATATAACTGGGAATAAAGACAAAAAAGGAGTTGGCAATAATGAAAAAAATCGTGGCAATGATACTGTTTCTGTCTCTCTTTACGGTTTTGTTTTCGGGATGCAGGCCTGAAAAAGAGGTTGTATATTTTGAAGGCGAATCGAACGGCTATTGCAACTACATTTTAGTGTCGATGAAAAGAGAAAATTATGAATTCGGGAAGAAATATTCACCGGCTGATTTTGACGAGGAGCTGGTCAGGTACGTGGAAATTGGCAATCAGATAGACCGGGAAGAATACGAAAATGAAAAATTTGCAAATTGGCGTCCGAGTCTTTATGTTTACCTGAAGGAGCCTACTTCTGAGAATTTTGAGAAGGTTTTGGAAAAGGTAATGGAAAATCCCGAGGTTGAGACTGCTTATCATTTGAAGTCAATTCCTATAAATGCAATACCTGAAGAATAAATGAAAGAGGCTGTAAAAAACGAAAGTTGTTTACAGCCTCTTATTGTGTTATTTACATATATGCTTTTTTGCAAGCACGGGCATCCACAAGCCTGCCTGAACAGTTCTGTGGTCGAAGCCTGCCTGCTTCGGCTTCTTTGTTTCGATCCAGTCGCTGAAGCAGGTTCTGTCCTGAGCCTCGGCAAGATAGGTAACGATTTTTTCAGCGAAGAGTCCCACGTTTTCATAGCTTTCGTCAAGACACGCCGCCCAGAGCATCCAGTCTGTTTTTGTGAAATCCTTTCTGAAATCAAGGGGTACACCGTATCTGTTGAGCTTTTCTCTGTAAAGCATGGTTTCAGCCTTGTAAATCTTATCGGAGAAAAGACCGAAATTATAAACTCTGTCCCATACAAGGTTGTATTTAAGGCTCCAGGAATCTGTCTTGCCGATGCTGAAGGGGAGATAAGAATCCCTGACACCGCAGACATCACAAAGCTCATCTGCGTAAGCTTTTGCAAGGGCGCTGTATGTGTTTTCCGTTTCAAGCGCATTGCAGATTTCACCGAAGCATGCAATACCCATAATGCCCTTGATTGCAAGGTTTACATTCTTTGTGCTGTGACCTGCAAAGTCGTCTGTGCAAAGCTGATTGTCAAGGACAACGCCTTTTTTCACAAGGTAATCTGCCCAGAGTCTGAGTGTGGGTAAGTATCTCTTAAGGAATTCCTTGTTGCCTGTCTCCTTGTAATATGCGTATGAAAGCACAAGCATATTTCCGCATTCCTCAACGGGCATCTGGAATCTGTTCATGAATACCTTCTTCGACTTTGATTTATATACATTCTGATAGCCGATTTTGTGAGGTACAAGATGCATATGAAGATTGAGCGAATAGACCTGACCGCAGGCAAAGGGGTATCTGCCGATGTCGTGAGGCGCAAAATCTGCTGTCCAGATATCACTTTCAGCAAAGTAGAAAATACCTGTAAGCATAGCCTTTACAAGCTCAGGCGCATAAAGGAGATACATAGGCATTGCAGGGTAGGAAACGTCAACTGTGTTTATACAGCCGTTTGAATGACATTCCTTTGAAAGGTAAAGCAGCTCACCGTTTTTATCACGCACAAGTTTATGTGCTGCGAAAACCTGCCTTACAGCAGCAGAAAGCATTTTCTGATAATTTCTGCCGAAGCTTTCGGCATCCTTTTCAATCATTTCATTCTGTGCGTTTATTTTATCTGAAAGCTCAGCTTTATTATCATAGCAGTAAAGCATTGCATCCTCAATTGAACGGAATTTCTCGGTCCACAGACCTTTGAGGTAATCACCGAAGTAATTGATCGAGTAAATATCGTCGTATGCAATAACTGTTGTGAATGATGCATTACCGCTTGCTGTTGCGTTGTGGAAGCTTACAATTCCGTTTGCTGATGCGTCACATTCACCGCCGAAAAGACATACATAACCCCAGTCAGCAGCGAATTTATCGCCTGAATCATTGAGGGGCTTCTGCTTTTCAAGACCCATTTTTGCAAGAGATCTGCCTTGAACTGTTACGGTTGTTTTTTCTACCTTGCCGAATCTGCTTTTACCCTTGCAAAGCTCGTCAAATGCTGTAAATTCAACAGAAACATTGTGTGCTTCTGTGTCATTGAAAATCACATCCACGTCGAAAAAGCTGCAGGGACATGAAAGCATGTGGTAGTCATCAAGAAGGAATGGTGACCAGGTTCTGAAACGAAGTGTGAAATCACTTGCGTCAAATGTATAGACAGCTGAAAAAGATGAAATTTCAGCTTCACGCTGAGTAAGACTTCTTGCATCATCTTTTCCCAGGAACATGTATGTTTTTCCGTCAACAGTCACTCTGCCCTCGATACGCATTTTAATGCCGCACCAGAGGTGTGTATCTGCTGAATTGAGAGTGTCAGCCATTGACCAGATACTGAAATGAGGGTCAATGGTTGCAATCGGATATGCAGGTAATTTCATATATGAAGCTCCTTATCTGATAAAGTAGTCAGGGAATCACCCGTATTTAATTTATTTTACTCATTTTCTGTATGGTTGTCAACAAGTTTCAGTCTGTATAATTTTTTTATTCAGTTATGTTTGCTTAAAGCTGATTTCAGTATCGGAATCAGAAATTTTGCCATTGAATAAACCACCGGATTATCAGGTGGCAGTCACCGACGGTGCCGTTGTTGCCTGTATAAAATCATCTCTCTGTACAGGCTGATTATAACACTTATTTTATGTTTATTCAATAATATTGTGTATTCAGTGAATGGAAGAAAATATACATAGTTGCCGATGTGTCTCATTATATTGCAGAAAAGGAAAAAAGTTTGTAAAAAAACAGCAAAATTCACTTTAAAAATTATTGAAAATATTATTCAGTTATATTATAATGAAAATGTATAATTATCTGAAAATATTTTATATATAAATCTCTGACGGGAGAAAAGTAATAAATGACAGACAAAGAACTCAAAAAATTAAGCAGGCTTGAACTTCTGGAATTACTGCTTGATGTAAGTCAGGAAAATAAAATACTTGAGGAAAAGGTGCAGAAGCTTACAGTTGAAAACGAGAAGGCAAAAAGCATTGAAAACCTTGCCGCTGCGACAAAGCAGGTCAATGATATGCTCGGATATGCAACTGCGCTTACAGGTGCTGTCAAAACAGGTGTTCCTGCAGTTCCTCCTGCAAAGATTGCTCCTGTGACATTGGCAACAAGCAATCCCGTCATCAATAAGAAACAGGCTGACAGAAATTTATTTCTCAGACTGATTGAATTCTATAAAGAAAACGATGCAGCCATTGAGCTTTTGCCCGATGATATGAAAAAAGACATTGCGGACAGAATTGCTCAGACGGCAGAAGACAGTAAAAATAACGGTTAATTGAATTTTACGGGGAGCGTTACCTCTGATGGCGAGATATAAACGAAAAAGAGAAATGACGGTTCCTTCAACTGCACAGATAGAAGCAGAAATACTCAGAGAAAAATACAACCGCAAATACAGACAGGTGCTGAAAAGTACGCTGTATTCGCTGATAGTTGTGGCGGCAATTGCAGTGCTGACTGCAACACTTGCATTGCCTGTTCTGCAGATTTCGGGAAGCAGCATGGAGCCGACTCTGAACGACGAGGAAGTTGTCGTTCTTATAAAAACAACCAATCTGAAACGTGGTGAATTGTGTTGTTTTTCTTATCAGAATAAGCTTCTGATAAAAAGGGTAATCGGATTGCCCGGTGATATTGTAAATGTAGATGCTGAAGGCTTTGTGTATGTCAACGGAAATATTATTGATGAGCCTTATGTGGTTGACAGAGCCTTGGGAGAGTCAGATATAACCTATCCGTGTCATGTTACGGAAAACCACTATTTTGTTCTTGGTGACCACAGGTCGACATCGGTCGACAGCCGAAGCTCGGTAATCGGTCTTGTCAGTGAGGAATATATAGTGGGAAAAATTTTCTTCCGGGTCTGGCCCTTTGACAGTATAAGCACCATTAAATAAAAAATTCACAGAAAAAAGGAGGTGGCAGCATGTCAGTTACAGATCGGGAATATCTCAGTAAACATAAAAAATACAGAATTGACACAAAGAAGCTTGCCATTACCTTTTTAGTGTTTGCGTTTGTGGTTGCTGTAATCGTTTTCTGGTGGCTGAAGCTTACAGGCATCACTGTTACGGTTGATGCGCTGTGCGGACTGAGTGAACATACCCACAGTGAGGAATGTTACAACGATGAGCAGATGCTTATATGCACACAAGCAGAGCATATTCATTCGACAGAATGCTTCCCTGATAATGCTGCAGATACAGAAACAGAAGAAGACTGGCTTGAAACATTTGAAGGTGTCACAATAACAAATGACATCGCAGAAAATATTATTGCAATAGCTACAAGTCAGGTTGGGTATACGGAAAGCGATAAAAACTTCGAGCATGATGCGGACGGCAACAAAAACGGCTATACCCGTTACGGTGAATGGTACGGAAATCCGTACGGCACATGGAACACAATGTTCGTTTCCTTCTGTCTTCATTTTTCAAATATTTATAATTCCGTTGAGCTGGAAAGTGCGGGCGCAGAGGCAATGAAATTCGCCTGGATGAATCAAGGCGCATATGCCCGTGTGAGTGAATATTCACCTCAGCGAGGCGATATAGTTTTTGCGGATACCAATGCAGACGGCGTTTCAGATACTGTAAGTATTATTCTCAGTGCAGGAGAAGAAAGTCTTCTTGTTATCAGTGGTGACAGTAATGATAAGGTTGAAGTGAAAAATATTCAGATTTCTGACGGTGTTGTGGGTTACGGACTTACAGAAATGCTTTATTTTGCAGAAGATAAAGAAAATGTATCCGAAGAGCCTGTTACCGATATTGAAGAAATGGCTGAGAATATCGCAGCGCCTCTGATGCTTTATAATTCAACCAGAGCAAATATCACATACATCAATGATCTTACATCTGTTGTCAGGGCGGTTTCATTTAAAACTCTTGAAGGTGAGATTCTTGGTGCTGATTCAAGCGTATATCTCGGACAGACATATATTATTTCAATGGAATTTGCCGAGAAGAATACAGGTGACGAGTGGATTCAGTTCAGACATGACGAGGATCATCATCTTCATTATCAGATTCCCGGTAATATCCACGTTGATCCGTTTACCGAGTGGCAGCCTATTACCGCCAAAACGGAAAACGGAACAATTGAAAACGTCGGTGAATATTTCATCAGAGAAGACGGTCTGCTGATAGTAGTATTTCATGACGATCCGGTTACAGGCGAATGCTTCGGTGCGAAATATTCCAATGTTGACTTCGTCATTGAATTCAGTGCAACCGTCGGTAAAACAGAAGTCGAAGGTGAAGATTCCGAAGAAATCGATTTCACAGATGAAATCAAGGTTACCATTGACGGCGGTGCCGGCATGGATGTAACCAAGACACATGGCGAGTACAACGGTGATGATAACACAATTGAATATACAATCCGTGTTGAGGCAACTCACGGTGTTGTGTCAGATCTTGTTGTTGATGACCAGATATGGGAAAAGCATTATGCTCTGAGAGATACAATTGTGGTAACAGATCTTGACGGAAATGTTCTTGACCCACAGCCTGTAGTAAGTAATCATCCGTATCATGATAATGGCGCACAAGGCGGCTTCAGAATTTCAGGCTTTCCTGATTTTGCCGCAGGTGACGGTTACCTGATTAAGTATAAGTCAAGTATATATGATGCTTATCTCGGCGGTGAAAGTGTCAGCTTGTGGAATGGTATCGATGCTAACGGAAATGATTCAAACGGTAACAACATTTATAAATGGGCTGAAGACTGGGACGAATTCGAGCTTGAAAAAATGGCAAAGGACGGTAAACAGTCCGTAATCGAGGATGCAGACGGCAATCTTATATCTGTCATAGAATGGGATGTAGGAATCCGTAAGCACAACAGTGACCTTCACGGCACGGTTGTTATCGATACTCTCGGTGAGGGACTTGAATATTACACTCAGGAGCCGATTTATGTTGTACGTTACGACGAATGGGGTTACAGACTTTCCGATGTGTATATTGACTGGAGTCAGGTAATAATAACAGAAAATTCAATGAGCTTTGAGCTTCCTTCGGGATTTGCCTTTGATATAGTTTATTACACTACTTATAATCCTCTTGCAGAGGGTGAGCAGAAGGAATTTTTAAACAGCGTATCTGCTACTATCAACGGTAAGCACGAGCAGGTAGGCGGTACGGCTGATGTAATAGGCTTTGTTCCTTATCTTACAAAAAGCGCCAGCGGTGATGACGGCGAATATATTTATTTCACCATTGAAGCAGATGTTCCTGCGATTATAAGCGGTTGGGGAAATTTTTACATAACAGATATGGCTGCATTCTGGGGATATAATGGCAATGATGCCGGTTATCTTTATGTTGAGAATATGCCTGAGGATATGGTTATAACCGCAGTTACCGAAAGCGGAAAAACTGTTACATTCACTCCCTATGTTGACGGCGGACCGATTGAAAATACATATAGTCTCGTCGCACCTGCCAACGGAAATGAATATCACAGCTTCAACATTCTTTTCAATACTCCGAATGCCACATTAGAATCATCAAAATGGCTGCTTGATGAGGATGCAAAGCTTACAATATCATACAGAATTCCATTTATTTCAGGTACGGGTACTGCGTGGACAGGCATTCCTGACGGAGAAAAAACTGTAGGAGAGGTACTTCTTGAAGGATTCAGTCTTGCAAATGAAGCTTATCTGAATTATACTGAAGTTATCAGGGGTGAAGATGTTGCAATGTATCAGTATTCACCGAAGATACTCAAAAACGGTGAGCTTCATGCAGATGCAACAATAGATTATACTGTTGAATTCCGTAATACAGTCCCCGGCTCATACGGTAATGACGGGTATCTGAAAGGAAATGTAATGGCATATTTTACAGATACCTTTGACAACAGACTTGAGTATGTTGA
>JAFYUD010000052.1 GCA_017549665.1 Clostridia bacterium
AACATCTTTTTGAGATAAATCATTGTCAATACGTATATTTACAAGCCTGTCAATATAATCCATTTTTATCACCATAATTATTATAAAATACTCATATTGTGAGTATTGACATTAACTCAGAGATTGAGTATAATATTATGCGGAGGTGGTTTAAGTGGCTTATAAAACAATTGGTTTTGTAGAAAGTGATAAGGAATTGATTGAAAAAATTGATAAGTACAGAAAAGAAAATAACTTATCGTTTATTGCAGCTGTAAGAAAACTATGTTCAGATGCTTTGGATTTTAAACGTATTGTTAAATAAAAGGTGAGAATTCTGATGAATAAGTTTTTTTCAAATATTTCAACATTTGCAACAATATTTGTAGTTTTGATTGTTGGTGTAGTTATAACATCAGCAGCTGATCGAGCATATCTTGGTGATGCTGACGGAAATGGTAAGGTGAATGCTGCAGATGCACGAATTATATTAAGACATTCATCAAGTTTGGCAAAAATATCAGATGATTATATGCATCTTGCAGATATAAATGGTGATACAAAAATTAGTGCTGCAGATGCAAGAATAGCTCTTCGTATGTCAGCAAGCCTTGAGGATTTGTTTGAATTAGGAGAAGCATATCATTTACATGTTTACGAAACAGTTGAAATAAAGGTTGCAACTTGCACAGAAGAAGGTAGTATACATGATGTTTGCAAAATATGTAGTAAAACAAAAAATGAATTTGTTGTTGAAAAAATATCACATGAATTTTTTTTAATTGAAAAAAAACAGTCAACATGTATTGAAGCAGGAGAAGAAATATTTAAATGTAAGAACTGTGACTATACATATTCAGTGACTTTTGATGCAATAGGTCACAGTTTTATTAATAACACCTGTTATTCAGTAGGATATTGTAGTATATGTAAAATTAAAGATGAGTCAACAACGCCAACCGGACATAAGATAGATCCTAACACTTTTCAATGCAGTGTATGTAACAGTCATCTGAAATCTCCGATTTCATTTATTTCTGCTAGCACGAAATCCGAAATTAACAAGTTGGGATATCTTGGAAAAATAGGTGATCCCGATACATTTAAATTAACAAAGGTATTTTATTGTGTCGGACCTTTTCAAGGTGAACCAAAAATTGCATATTTTATTAGAATGGAGTATGAATATCGTTCTCCGAGAAATGTTTATAAGACTGGCGTGAAAGATATTTATATTTACGAAAGTGCTAATGTATTGTACAGTGCGGCTTATGGTTATGGTAGCAGTGTAGATATTCAGTGGTTACATAAGACCAAATATTATGTTAATGTAGATGAAATAGATTTATAGTAATCACCGCATCGGGTAACCGGTGCGGTGCGTTTTTTGTGTTAAAATAATTTCGCAGTTGAATTTTTATGCAGAATAATGTATCATGTAAGTATAACTCAAAGAAAGAAGATGAAAACATGATGAAAAGATTAAAAGTTTTAATCGTGTTGTGCATTGTTGCTGTTTTTGCATTCGGTATCAGTGCATCTGCAGCGTATCTCGGAGACGTTGACGGCAACGGCAAAATTACTGCTTCCGATGCCCGTTCCATTCTCAGAGTAGCGGCAAATATTGCATCTTTTGATGCAGACAAAAAGGCTATGGCTGACATCAACAGCGATAACAAGATAACGGCTTCTGATGCACGAAAGGTACTCAGAATGGCTGCAAATCTTGAAAACAAGATTGAAATTCCCGACGGTGGTACAGTTACTCCTCCCGCAGATGATAAGCCGCTTACAGCTGTGGAGGTTCATAACATCGCATCAAAGTATACAGTTGAAGTCAATGCGGAAAATAATCAGTATGTTTCAACAGGCTCAGGCTTCTTTATTTCCGATGACGGACAGGTTGTTACAAATTACCATGTAATCGACGGAATGTATACAATCACAGTTACTGATTATAACAATAATACATACAAGGTTGATGAAGTTCTTGCTTTTGATGCTGATATGGATATTGCAGTGCTTAAGGTTGATGCTGTTTCAACTCCTGCTGTACTCAATACTGATGTTCCTGAAACAGGCTCAGATGCTTATACATTAGGCAGCTCAAAAGGCTTTACAGATACATTCAGTAACGGTATTATCTCAAACGGCTCAAGAGTTGTTGAAGAGTATAATCCCAACATGACATACATTCAGACTTCTGCTCCTATTTCCAACGGAAACAGCGGCGGTCCTCTTATCAATAACAAGGCTGAAGTAATCGGTATCAATACATGGGGAAGAACAGACGGACAGAATCTGAATTTTGCTATTCCCGTCAAATATCTTGATGCTCTTGATTACAGCAATCCTATGACAATGAGTGAATTCGCATCGCTCTTCAAGCCTTCTGAGCCTGAGCACAACACTCTTGCACTTGATATAATGACTCATCTCCGTTATATTGATATGGGTGGCACAGCAATCATTGAGGTTGAGGTTATCGGTGATATAGGTGACCGTCAGCTTTATGTGGATTATGACAGTAATACACTTTACTGTGAATGGGCTGAAGACTGGTATATTTCAAATGTTACGGGAAATGATGTTGCATACCTCTTCGTTTCCGGTCTGCAGTACAGCGCACAGCAGTATATCAGAATTTATGTAGAGGGTATGAGAGATACAGTTTTTGTAAATATTCCTGTGGAGGTTGCTTCTGACGGCTGGTATGATTACGGCGGTTATGTAGGTGCTGTTGATTACGGTGCATATCTGAGAATTGCGCCTTATGTATATCATATCAATGACACTGCAACAGGTATCGGCTTCTATTACAGTCTTGCTGATATGTTTGATGCAGGTTATTCTGCAGAGGATGTTATGACTGATTTCTTCGATTATCTTGCATATTACGGTTATGAATATATCGGCTACGAAAATAACGGCTATACATTCTACTGTGCTGAGTATGATATTTATTATTCATATTCACTTGTTTATGATAATTACGGTGACGTTACTGACATAATGATTATTTTCATAGTATAAGAAACGAAAAAACTGCAGTTGATACTGCAGTTTTTTTTTATAGCAGATATTGATAATTGTCCGAAATAAATGTATAATCAAATTACTTTATATCAGGAGTGAAATTATGTCTCTTAAGAAAACTGATTTCAAACGCACAAAAAATGCCTGCTATTTTGCCTATCTTTCAATGTCATCGGTATTTTGTCTTCCCCCGTTGCTGTTTATGACATTTCAGGATATGTACGGCATTTCATACACATTGCTGGGTACACTTGTGCTTGTGAATTTCTGTACACAGCTCGGAATAGATCTGATTTTCAGCTTCTTTCCCAAAATCTTCAATATCGCAAAAACAATCAGAATTATGCCGTTTCTTACATCGCTGGGCTTGCTGATATATGCTCTTGTACCGTGGTTTTTCCCTGATATTGCCTATGTGGGATTTATTATAGGCACAGTCATATTCTCCGTTTCTGCAGGCTTGAGTGAAGTTTTATTAAGCCCTGTTGTTGCGGCTATCCCGTCAGAGCATCCCGATAAGGATATGAGCCTGCTTCATTCGCTTTATGCATGGGGTGTGCTGTCAGTTGTTGTGATAAGCACCATATTCCTCAATATTTTCGGTACTGCAAACTGGATGTACCTGACTTTGTTCTTTGCATTCCTGCCTCTTATTGCTGCATGGCTGTTTATCACGTCTCCTATTCCTGAGCTGAATATTTCGCAGTCGGCAGTTTCAAAGAAGGACAGAAACAGAACAAAGACACTTATGCTGTGCGTTCTTTGTATTTTTCTTGGCTCTGCAGCAGAAAACACAATGTCAAACTGGATTTCAAGCTTTATGGAAAATGCGCTGAATATCCCGAAATCATATGGTGATATCTGCGGCATGGCATTGTTTGCAGTTCTTCTCGGTACAGGCAGAACGCTTTATGCAAAGTTCGGTAAAAATATTACAAATACACTGATTATAGGTATGGCATGTTCAGCTGTCTGCTATCTTGCAGCAGGTCTTTCGGGAAGTGTGATTGTTTCACTTGTTGCATGTGTTCTGACAGGCTTCTGCACATCAATGCTCTGGCCGGGTACACTTATCATGATGGAAGAAAAAATCCTTGTTCCCGGCGTTGTGGGCTATGCTCTTATGGCTTCGGGAGGCGACTTCGGAGCCTCGGTTGCTCCACAGCTTATGGGAATTATCGTTGATACCGTTTCAGTAACAGACTGGGCAGCTCAGATGAGCACAACTATGGGCGTGACACCTGAACAGCTTGGTATGAAGGTAGGTATGCTGGTGGCGGCAATTTTCCCTGTTCTCGGTGTATTCCTGCTTCTCTATATCAAAAAATCCAATAAAAAAAGCAGTTCGTAAGAACTGCTTTTTCTTATGCATTAAATGAATTATCGCCTTTTTCTCTGAGAATTTTAATCGGCTCGGAACGGTCCTCAGCCTTGAAGACGTAGCTGCCTGCAACAAGTATATCAGCACCGTTTCCGGCTGCCACAGATACGGTGTTATTATCAATTCCACCGTCAACCTGAATATGTGTATCAAGGTTTCTGCGTGTTATCTCATCTCTGATTGCACGTACCTTCTGCATTGTTTCGGGCATGAATGACTGACCTCCGAAGCCCGGCTCAACTGTCATTACAAGCACCATATAAACGCTGTCAAGGTATGGAAGCACAGCTTCTGCGGCAGTGCCGGGTTTTATTGAAATAGCCGGCTTACATCCTGCTTCTCTGATTTTTTCAATCGTTGCCTCAACATCTGTTGCAGCTTCGATATGGAAAGTGATGATATCTGCCCCTGCTGATGCAAAGTCATCGATATAACGGACAGGCTCGTTTATCATAAGATGTACATCAAAGGGGAGTGTGGTCTTACCCTTGAGACATTTTATCACAGGTGCGCCCAAGGTGATATTGGGTACAAACATTCCGTCCATAACGTCAATATGAACAAGGTCTGCCCCTGCTTTTTCAATTGACTGTACTTCGTCTTTGAGACGTGAAAAATCACTTGCAAGAATTGATGGAGAAATAAGCATATTTTATCCTTTCAGATGTAGATTTTTTCAGTTTCCGGTGCTGTTGTCACGGATGGATGAAACGACTCTGAGTATTTCTGCTTTCTGTTCATCTGTTGCAGTTCTGAACATAAGAATAAGCTGTGTTTCGTCATCCTCCAGCATATTAAGAAGCAGCTTGACCTTTGCTTTGTCTTCAGCAGTGGCAAAAATGTTGTCATCTGCATATCTCGGCTCAAACATATCAAAGGTTTTCTGGACATGCTCTATTCCGAGATTGAAAACAGATTCTTTCAGTCCGAATACTCTTGAAAGTCGGTTCAGTGTTTCTTCATCAGGGTCGGCAAGACCGTATTCATAGGAACGGTATTTTTCAATGCTTAATCCTGCAGCATCTGCAACTTCCTGCTGACCGAGACCGCAATAACGTCTGAATAAGCATATGAATTCATTGAACATAATTTTCCCTCCTGACATTTTTATTATATTAAAAAACTTTGTCTGTTGCAATAGTAAATTTCAATATTGAATATTTGTAATAAACATGATAGAATCAATTCAGAGGTGAATGCTATGTTTGATTATACAAAATATACCGTAGTTGCTTCTTCTGCACAGGAAGTGCAGGCTGCAGAGATACTTTCAGATGAGCTTAAGAAAAGAAAGTGTACTGAAAGTGAAAGCTATACAAAAACAATTACTCTTGTTGCTGATGAAAATATTGAAAATAAAGATTCATACAGAATTGATATGAACGAAAACGGACTTGTGATAACAGCAAAAGGCATCAGAGGTCTTATATACGGTATCGGCAGATTTCTTCGTAAAACAGAGTATACAGAC
>JAFYUD010000053.1 GCA_017549665.1 Clostridia bacterium
ACAGGTCACACAATTGTGAATGACGCAGCAGTAGCACCTACATGTACAGCAACAGGTCTTACAGCAGGTAAGCATTGTCTTGAATGTAACAAGGTTCTTGTTGCACAGACAGTAGTTCCTGCAAAGGGTCATACAGCAGGCGCAGCAGCAACATGTACAACAGCACAGACATGTACAGTATGTGGCGTACAGCTTGTAGCAGCACTCGGTCATACTGAGGAAATTATTCCTGCAGTAGCTCCCACAGAAACATCTACAGGTCTTACAGAAGGTAAGAAGTGTTCAGTTTGTGGCGAAATTCTTCTTGCACAGGAAGTTATTCCTTCACTTCATGTGCACAAGCCTTCAGATGACTGGAAGGTAGACGGTGACAAGCATTGGCGTGAATGCTCATGCGGAGATATCTATGATTACGGTACACATTCATACAAGCGTGGCGAATGTATCTGTGGTGATATCGATGAGTCAACAGGACTTATTTCTTACACACAGACAGTCATATTCGCTATTGAAAACGGTACTTGGGCAGACGGCTCAAAGGATGAGCTTATAACTTACGTAACAGTAACAGGTTATAATGATCCTGAACTCGTGATACCTGTAGATATGATTCCCACTCGTGGCTACGGCGATGGTGACTGGTATATCGTTGAAACAGGAAAAACAGTAACTTACACTTATATCTTCTCAGATATTACTGATGATTCCGATGATTCCGATATCAATTATTGTGCATGCTCATGTCACAGTACTAACCCCATTGTAAAGTTCTTCTTCAAGATCATTACATTCCTTCGTAAGCTCTTCGGCATGAAGGAGTATCAGTATTGTGATTGCGGCAACGCTCACTGGTAAAATCCAATAATTTTCGCTCCGGCGAATAACAAGACCTCCTGCGGTGTAAAAGCCGCAGGAGGCACTTTTTATATCAGCCTGATTGTAATTATATGCAGGTTGTGCTATAATTATTTTATAAAAAACTGATGAGGTAATAAAATGATAGTTTATTCCATAATTATGTTTTTAACCGCAATACTTTTTGGAGGAATCAGCATTGCGATATATCGTGGTAAAACCGGATTGATTCATGATTATCATCAAACAAAGGTTGTCAATAAATCTGATTACGGAAAAGCCTTCGGAAAAGCGTTGTTTGTTATTTCTGTTTCTCTGTTGCTAAGTGGTATAACCGGTCTGTTTAGCGACAAAGACATAACAGCATTGATTTCTGTTGCAGTGCTTATTGTCGGTTTGATTATTGGAATCGTCTGCATTATTGCCGTGCAGAAGAAGTATAATAATGGAATTTTCTGATTGAATAATCAAGTTTCAAAATAGTGGAGATATTATGAATAAAATTACAGAAATAACAGATTTTCTTGATCCGAGGCTGGATGTATATGCACGGTTGACCGAGGGGCAGCTTTTAAACAGGAGAGACTCTGAAAATGCTATGTTTATAGCCGAAAGTCCCAAGGTTATCGGAAGAGCTCTTGATGCAGGCTATGAGCCTGTTTCATGTCTTATGGAAAAAAGACATATTGAGGGCGAAGGTAAGCAGATTCTTGACAGAATAAATAATGTGCCTGTTTTTTGTGCTGAATCAGATGTCCTTACACAGCTGACAGGCTTCAAGCTTACAAGAGGTATGCTTTGTGCAATGAAACGCAAGCCGTTGCCTGATATCAGGACACTGTGTGAAAACAAAAGAAGAATTGTCATTCTCGATAAAGTTATGAATCCTACCAATGTAGGGGCTATAATCCGTTCCGCAGCAGCGCTTGGAATGGACGGAGTTGTGCTCACTCCGGGCTGCTCAGACCCCTTGTACAGACGTGCCGCAAGAGTCAGTATGGGTACAGTTTTTCAGATTGAATGGACTTTTTTAACTGAAGACAGCCTTGATGAGATAAAGGCGCTGGGCTTTAAAACGGTAGCAATGGCACTCAAGGATAATACTCTTTCAATCAATGATCCTGTTCTTGCAAACGAAGAAAAGCTTGCAATTATCATGGGCACTGAGGGTGACGGACTTTCTGACAAAACTATAGACGATTGCGATTATACCGTAAAAATACCCATGTATCACGGCGTTGATTCGTTGAATGTTGCGGCGGCTTCTGCTGTGGCATTTTATCAGCTCAGCAAGAAGGATAATGAAAGCTGATTAAGTAATAATAATTTTAAATACTTTATATCGGGAGGAAAAATTATGAATCTCAGTATGCTGCATTGTGAAGGCGAGAAAATATTCAATTCCGAAGGAAAGCAGGTTTTTCTTCGTGGAACGAATCTCGGCGGATGGCTGCTTGATGAATTATGGATGGGATTTTTTAAGGGTGGTGAAGCCCAGTGGGATATCGTGACCACACTTGAAAGCAGATTCGGCAAGGATGAGGCAGACCGTCTCATAAAATTACGTGAGGATAACTATATCACTGAGTATGACCTTGACTATCTGCAGTCACTGGGATTTACCTGTGTGCGTGTGCCTTTCTGGTACAGAAATTTTCAGTCGGATGATAACGGTACATGGATCCGTAAGGAAAACGGTGAAATTGATTTTTCCCGTCTTGATTGGGTAGTTGAGGAATGCGGAAAAAGAGGAATGTATGTAATTCTTGATATGCACGGCGTGCCGGGACATCAGAGTATTGCTCATCACAGCTGCCGTATGAATCACTGCAAGCTTTATGACGAGTCGGAGGAAGGTGCGCATTTCCGTGCACTTGCCTGTGAGATGTGGAGTGAAATTGCAGAGCATTTTGCAGGAAACGGAACAGTTGCAGCTTATGACCTGATGAATGAGCCGATGTGTGATTATGAAGATGAAGACAAGGTCAACAGCAAGTATCATGATGTTTATTCACTGCTTTATGATGCTGTCAGAGCAAAAGACCCCGACCATATTATAACACTTGAAGGAATATGGACACCTGATGACCTGCCGTATCCCTCTGAAAGAGGATGGGAAAATGTTATGTATCAGTATCATCTTTATGATGATTCAAATGAAAGCTATAAGGATGTCACACTGCATCATGCAAGCCGTAATTTCAATGTTCCCGTGCTTGCAGGTGAATTTGCTCCCTGTCGTGGCACTGCAACTTGGGATTACATACTGAAGCTTTTCAATGAATGCGGTTATCACTGGCAGACATGGACATATAAGGGACACTGCCCCAAGGGACAAACAAGTCAGTGGTTTATGATGGGTTCTGATAATGATGATCTTGTCGTTGATATAAATAATGACTCAGCAGAAGAAATCGAACGCAAGTGGTCATCAGTAAGAACGGAAAATTGTTGTAAACCGATGAATGACCATGCATTGCTTTCAGAATATGCTGAACAATAAAACTAAAAGGCACGCTTCAGCTGAAGTGTGCCTTTGAATTAATTGTTCTTTCTGTATTGTGCAGGGGAGACACCGAATTTCTCCTTGAAGCGGCGTATGAAATTTGCGTAATCTTCAAATCCGCTTTCGTTGCATATTTCAATTACTGTCATATCAGAATGAAGCAGAAGCTTTCGTGCATAGTCAAATCTCAGAGTGTTCACATATTCCTTGAAGCCTGTGCCCGTCTGCTTTCTGAATGTTTCTGACAGGTATGTAGGTGTGATTCCGATATGTTCAGCGGCAGTTTTCAGGGTGATCGGTGTTCTGAAATTTTCCTGAATGTAAAGAATTGCAGTCTGTGAAACAGAAAGTGAATTGTTTTTTTCTACGGTGATTTTTCTGCCGATTTTTGCAGTCAGACAGTCTACATAAAGAGGGAAAATATCTTTGTTTGTTTCATCTGTCAGCTCTGAAAATATTGTTTCAAAGTATTTCTGCTCTTTCTCATCTGCACAGAATGCAGCTGCGCCCGAATTTTTGAGAAGTGCGGACAGGTAAATTTCGTTGCATGCACTGCCTGAAAACATGATGTTGAATATTTCTGCATTTTTTGCGCTGACACTGTGGAAATTTGCAGGTGTCATAAAAAAAATCATACCTGAATGTATGTCATATTCCTTGCCGTCAATCGTGTATTTGCCTGAGCCTGAGAGTATATATTCGATTTCGTAGAATTCGTGCCAATGTGTGGCGAATTCACCGTTTATACGCTTTTTACTTGCGGAAATTATACCGTCTGCAATGTTGTTTTCTCTTGTGAATCGTTCTAACATTTTTTCATCACCATTGTTAAATATATCAGTAATCATAAAAAAAGTCAATATAATCATAACTAATGCAAAGAAAAAACGGCTATATATATGTATAATGAAATTGTAAACCGGAGGGTGATTTTTATGAGTAAATTTATCGGAATAGATATAGGCGGTACAAAATGTGCTGTTGTAGTGGGTGATGAAAACGGTAATATAACTGAAAAAATCCGTTTTGATACAAAGGATTGTCAGAGCACCATAAATGAGATTGTAAGTACTGTTGAGTCTCTCGGAAAATGTGATGCAATCGGTATCAGCTGCGGAGGCCCTCTTGATTCTGAAAAGGGTGTTATAATGTCACCTCCCAATCTGCCCGGTTGGGATAATATTCAGATTGTAAACATTCTTGAAGAAAAATTCGGTGTGCCTGTGGGACTTTGTAACGATGCGAATGCGTGTGCAGTTGCAGAGTGGAAATTCGGTGCAGGTGCGGGCACAAAAAATATGATTTTCCTTACATTCGGCACAGGTCTCGGTGCAGGTCTTATTTTAGGCGGCAGACTTTACAGCGGTGAATGTGATTTTGCTGGTGAAGTGGGTCATATCCGACTTTCTGACCACGGTCCCGTAGGTTACGGTAAAAGCGGCTCATTTGAAGGCTTCTGCTCAGGCGGCGGCATTGCACAGCTTGCTTCAACCATGGCACTTGAGATGATTCAGCAGGGCAGAAAATGTTCATATTGTGACAGCGTTGATAAACTCAGCTCAATCACAGCGAAATCTGTTGCCGAAAAAGCTTATGAGGGTTATGAAGATGCAAAAAAAGTGTATTCAGTCTGTGGTGAAATGCTCGGCAGAGGTCTTTCCGTGCTGATTGATATTCTCAATCCGGGAATGATTGTCTTAGGCAGTATTTTTGCCCGTTGCGAAGACCTTATTGCTCCAGCAATGCAGAGCGTAATTGAGAAGGAATGTCTTTCTCCTGCAGCAAAGGTGTGCAGAATTGTGCCTGCAAAGCTCGGTGAGAGTATCGGTGATATTGCTGCACTGAGCGTTGCAATTGAAGCTTGGGAAAAATAAAGATAATTTCATATTGATTTTTTCACAGTTAATTGTTATAATGAATCAGAAAGATTCGGCCGGTCAATTTTTCTCCGGTCGTTTTTTTGTCAGGAGGTAATATTAATATATGGAAAGAGAAAAATTAGGCAGCCGTCTCGGATTTATTCTTCTGAGTGCAGGCTGTGCCATCGGTATCGGAAATGTATGGAAATTTCCGTGGATGGTAGGTCAGAACGGCGGCGGTATGTTTGTTCTGATTTATCTTATCTGTCTTGTTGCTGTGGGTGTACCCGTTATGACAATGGAATTCGCACTCGGCAGAGCAGGTCAGAAGAGTCCTGCGAAGCTTTATCAGCAGCTTGAACCCAAGGGTAGTAAATGGCATATCCATGGCTATGTGTCTGTTGCAGGTAACTATCTTCTTATGATGTTCTACACAACAGTTGCAGGTTGGATGATCAAGTATTTCGTTGCAACCGCAAAGGGCGATTTCGTCGGTCTTGACAGTGCCGGAATCGGAGATTATTTCGGCGGTATGCTCGGTGATGCACCTACTCAGGTTATTTATATGGCAATAGTTGTGCTTCTTGGTGCTGTTGTCTGTTCTTTCGGTCTTCAGAAGGGCCTTGAAAGAGTTACAAAGGTAATGATGGTTGCGCTTCTTGCAATCATGCTTGTTCTTGCAGTCAATTCAATTTTTACTGACGGCGGAATGGAAGGTCTCAAATTCTACCTTGTTCCCGATATCGGCAAGATGAAGGAAATCGGCGTAGGCAATGTTGTCGTTTCCGCAATAAATCAGGCATTCTTCACACTCAGCCTCGGTATGGGTTGTATGGCTATTTTCGGCAGCTATCTTGACAAAAAGCGTTCACTTATGGGTGAAAGTATCAATATTGCTGTTCTTGATACATTCGTTGCAATCACTTCAGGTCTTATCATTTTCCCTGCTTGCTTTGCATACGGAGTTGAGGTAAACAGCGGCCCCGGTCTTATTTTCCAGACATTGCCCAACGTCTTCAACAATCTTCCCATGGGCAGACTCTGGGGCAGCCTGTTCTTTGTGTTCATGTCATTTGCTGCACTTTCAACAGTATTTGCAGTTTTTGAAAATATCGTTGCATGTATCTGTGATATAACAGGAATGAGTAAGAAAAAGTCATGTCTTGTAAACGGCATTGCCCTTTTTGTTCTTTCATTACCCTGTGCGCTTGGTTTCAACCTTCTTTCAGGCATCACTCCCATGGGTGAAGGTACAAGCTTCATGGATCTCGAGGACTTCCTTGTTTCAAACATGATTCTTCCTCTCGGTTCACTCTGCTATATCCTTTTCTGTACACTCAAAAAAGGATGGGGCTGGGACAACTTCATTGCTGAAGCAAATACAGGTAAAGGTCTTAAGATGAGAAAATGGATGAGAGGATATGTAACTTACATTCTCCCTGTTATTATCATCGCACTGTTCATTATCGGACTTGTCAATTATTTTAAATAAACGACAGATATTCTTGATTTGTTAATATATTTAATTTATAATTAAAGCAGGATGTTTATCCTGCTTTTTTTGTTGTAAGGAGGCATTTTTATGCTGAAACGATTTATTGCTTATTATAAACCGCATAAGCTTATATTTTCACTTGATATTCTTGCATCACTTTTTATGTCGCTTATAGGTATCTGTTACCCGATTATTCTCAGAAATATGCTCAATGATTTTATTCCCAATGAGAAATATTCTCTGATTGTGGGATTCGGTCTTGCGTTGCTTGGACTTTATTTTCTGAGAATGTGTCTCAACTTTTTTATTGAGTATTACGGACATGTTATGGGTGTAAGAATGCAGGCGCAGATGCGAAGTGATATGTTCAGAAAGCTTCAGACTCTTCCGTACAGCTTCTATGACAATAATGAAACAGGCAAGCTTATGTCCAGAATGACAAATGACCTTATGGATATCAGTGAGCTTGCTCATCATGGCCCTGAAAATGTCATTATTTCCTCACTTTCAATCATTACTTCATTTATTTATCTTTCTACAATCAATTTTAAGCTGACTCTTATCGTTTTTGCGTGTGTACCGTTTCTGATTGTTATCACAAGAGTGCTCAGAGTTAAAATGAAGGATGCATTCAGAAAAAGCCGTGAGGCAGTAGCTGAAATCAATGCTGCACTTGAAAGCAGTATCGCAGGTATCAGAGTAACAAAGGCATACACAAATTCCGGCAAGGAAGAGGAAAAGTTTGAAAAAGGCAACGGTGAATTTGTAAATTCCCGTCGTGCCGCATACAAGGCAATGGGTCAGTTCCATTCATCAACAACCTTTGTAACAGATGTCTTCAATGTTGTGATTCTTATTGCAGGCGGTATGTTTCTTTACGGAGGAAAACTGAATTTCGGTGATTATTCTGCATTTGTTGTTTCCATAAGTATGTTTATTTCTCCTGTTATGACACTGATCAATTTCATGGAGCAGTATCAGAACGGTGTTACAGGCTTTGAAAGATTTCTTGAAATCATGGATGCCGAGCCTGAAAAGGATAAGGAAGATGCAAAGGATATTGACAGGGCAGAGGGACACATTCAGCTTAAGAATGTAACATACAGCTATAATGAAGAAAAAGAAGTTCTTGAAAATGTAAGTCTTGACATCGGCAAGGGGAAGAAATTTGCACTCGTGGGTCCCAGCGGAGGCGGAAAGACAACGATCTGTCATCTTATTCCTCGTTTTTATGATGTCGAGCAGGGCGAGATTTTCATTGACGGCACTGAAATCCATGATATAACCATGGAATCACTTCGTCGTAATATAGGTATTGTTCAGCAGGATGTTTATCTTTTCAATGCAAGTATGCGAGAGAATATCCTTTACGGCAGACTTGATGCAACTGAAGAAGAGGTTATCGAGGCTGCAAAGAGAGCAAACATCCATGACTATATAATGACGCTTGAGGACGGCTATGACACAGTTATCGGAGAGAGAGGCGTAAGACTTTCAGGCGGACAGAAGCAGAGACTGAGTATTGCAAGAGTATTTCTTAAAAATCCGGCAATCCTTATTCTTGACGAGGCGACCTCAGCTCTTGACAACACTACGGAAATTCTTATTCAGCAGGCACTTGATGAATTGTGTAAGGGCAGAACAACGCTCGTTGTCGCACATCGTCTTTCAACAATCAAGAATGCAGACGAAATCGCAGTGGTTTCAGGAGGACGCATTATTGAGCAGGGCAACCATGAGCAGCTGCTTGCTCTCGGCGGCACTTATGCCGATCTTTACAATCTTCAGTTCAGGGATGAGGAAGATTGACTATAATTTTCTGCTAAATTTTTCACATTTTTTTATATACTGACATTGAAATTGGCTCTTCATTGTACTATAATAAAATCTGATCTGATACGAAAGGACGATGCAAAATGATCAGAATTGGTATTGCAGGCTACGGCAATCTCGGCCGAGGTGTTGAAAGCTCTGTAAAATCAAATAAAGATATGGAGCTTGTGGCTCTTTTTACAAGACGAGATCCGTCTTCAGTCAGAACAATGACAGGTATTCCCGTTTATTCAATGGAGAAGGCACCTGAAATGGCTGATAAAATAGATGTTCTTATTCTCTGTGGCGGCAGTGCAAATGACCTGCCTGTGCAGACTCCCGCACTTGCAAAGTATTTCAATGTTGTTGACAGCTTTGATACTCATGCAAAAATTCCTCAGCATTTTGCTGCTGTTGATGCAGTTTGTAAGGAAAGCGGAAAAATCGGTGTTATCTCAGTGGGCTGGGATCCCGGTCTTTTCTCACTCAACCGTCTTATGGGACAGGCTGTCCTTCCCAACGGAAAGGATTATACATTCTGGGGTAAGGGTGTAAGTCAGGGACATTCTGATGCGATCCGCAGAATTGACGGCGTTGCAGATGCAAGACAGTATACCATTCCCGTTGATGCAGCAATCGAAAAGGTAAGAAACGGTGAAAATCCTGAGCTTACAACACGTGAAAAGCATACAAGAGAATGCTTTGTCGTTGCAAAAGAGGGCGCAGACCTTAAGGCTATTGAGGAAGCTATTGTCACAATGCCCAACTACTTTGCTGACTATGATACAACAGTTCATTTCATTTCTCAGGAAGAGCTTGACAGAGATCACAAGGGTATTCCCCACGGCGGCATGGTTTTCAGAACAGGCACAACAGGTCTCAATAATGACAAAAAGCATGTTATTGAGTACAAGCTTACTCTTGAGTCAAATCCCGAATTCACTTCAGGTGTACTCGTAGCTTACGCAAGAGCTGCATACAGACTCAACAAGGAAGGCCAGTCAGGCTGCAGAACAATTTTCGATATTGCTCCTGCATATATCCACCCCGAAACACCTGACTTCCTGAGAGCAACATTATTATAATCACAATTGACCGTACCGTAAAAGGTACGGTTTTTTTCTACACCTGTATACTAAAAAAAGTCAATATAAACCGTAAAAAAGCAATGATTTGATTCTGCCAAGAATGTATAATGAAATCATAAAAGCCGAAAGGAGCTTGAAAATGAAAAAGTATCATCTTATTGCAAATGCACATCTTGACCCTGTGTGGCAGTGGTGCGTGCCTGAGGGATTATCACTTGTAAAATCTACATTCCGCTCTGCGCTTGACAGAATGAATGAATTCTCAGGTTACACCTTCACCAGTGCATGCGCTTCGTATTATAAATGGATTAAGCTCAATGAGCCTGAAATGTTTGAGGAAATAAAACAGCGTGTTGAAGAGGGCCGATGGGCAGTTGTAGGCGGTATGTGGGTACAGCCTGACTGTAACATTCCCTCAGGTGAGGCATTCTGTCGTCATATGCTTTATTCTCAGAAGTTTTTTAAGGAGAATTTCGGCATTACCGTAAAGACAGGTTATAATGTTGACTCTTTCGGACACAACGGAATGCTGCCTCAGATTCTGAAAAAGTCAGGCATTGATAATTATATCTATCAGCGTCCCGACAACAGAGAGGAGAAGCCTGACCTGCCCTTTGATAATCTTCATCTGTGGAAAAGTCCCGACGGAAGTGTTGTAAGAGCCTTTCATATTCCTGATGGGTACGGCGGAGATGTACATAAAGAGCGTCTGGAAGACCATTACTATAATAAAAATCAGCCTATGATGGTATTCTTCGGTGTGGGTAACCACGGAGGTGGTCCGTCAAAGGAGCATCTTGCAAATGCAGATAAGCTCATCGCTCAGGGCGATTTTAAATATTCAACTCCCGACGAATATTTTGAGGAAACAGCAGATGTTGCAATGCCTCTTGTTGATGAAGATTTACAGCATCATGCAAGCGGCTGTTACAGTGCAAACAGCCGTATAAAAGAGCTTAACAGACGTGCAGAAACTCAGCTTGTCACAGCAGAAAAGCTTGATGTACTTGCAAATGCAATCGCAGGCTCAGATGTGCATAACGAGGCAATTGAAAAAGCATGGGAAAGAGTCATGTTCAACCAGTTTCATGATATCCTTGCAGGCTGTTCAATCAAGGAAGCATATACAGACGCAGAAAGTGCATTCGGATATGCACGTGAAACAGCACTGGGCATAAACACATTTGCAGCGCAGAGAATTTCATGGAGAATCAAAACAAC
>JAFYUD010000054.1 GCA_017549665.1 Clostridia bacterium
TCAAGACCGTGACCGAAAACTGTTGCGGGAAGAACTTCCATAGTTGCATCGTCAATGTTTGCACCTACGTAATGTGTCTTGATGCCTGCATCTTTAAGAAGCTCGAAGTAGTGGATTGATGTTTCAAGGTTAGCCTTGCCGATACCTTCAATTGTAAGACCTACTGTGTTTTCACCGGGATCGAAAACGCCGTCTTTACCTGTACAGTCATCCTTGAACTTGAGCATTACGTTGCCGTTGTCAAGAGAATAAACGTCTTTTGTTTTTCCTTCGTAAACTAATTTCATTGTGCAGAACTCCTTTGTTTGCAAATTTACAGAAATATTTTATCACCATTCTTCTGATTTGTACATACTTTTTTTTAAATTATTTTGATTTTGTTTAATTTAATATTTTTCAGTAATGAAATTGCTTAATATATGTTAAAAAATAATATCTTCGTTTTTCTTGACGGAAAAGGGGAAAAGAATTATACTGTCTGTGGGTGATAAAAATGATACTTTACATAGTCCGTCACGGAGAATCTCTCGGAAATACGGGAGAGGACATGGGACACGACCCTGCGCTTTCTGAAAAAGGCAGAATTCAGGCAAAGCTTCTCGGAGAAAGAATGGCAAATGTGAAGCTTGACTGTATAATGGCAAGTACACTGCAGCGGGCAGCTGCAACGGCAGAAGCCACCGCAAGCCGTCAGAATCTGCAGGTAGAACGTCATGAAATGCTCGTTGAGGTTGAAGACGGAGAAACTCAGTCAGAAGCATACGAAAGAGCAACAAATGTAATAAATTCAATCAGGGAACGATTTTCAGAGGATGCAAAGGTTGCTGTTTTTGCCCACGGTACATTCAATAATTACCTTATCAATGCCGCAATCGGTTTCCCTGTAAGGGATGATTTCAACTTCTGTCAGGAGAATACCGGACTTACCTGTATAAAATTTCTCAGTGACTCAAGAGTGAAAATTGAATTTTCAAACGATTACTGCCATCTTGCCCCGCTTGGTGAGATCGAATACTGAAAAAAGCTGTCTTCAGACAGCTTCTTTTTTATAGTGTCATGTTTTCTTGTTCTGAATAGTATGTAACAGAGGACATCCTCAACAAATGAAAAGGAGAAATGATTATGAATAAATGCACAAACAGTTGTACAAACGGTTGCAGTTGCGGTTGTGCAGAAGATAAATGTGATTGTCTGCGCACGTTTCTGCCGGAAAATATGACGGTTACAATGGCTTATGTGCCGTTTCAGATCGAGCCTGAATATTATTGCGTTGACGAGGCGTTCTGTAAAGGAACTCTCTTCTGCGATCTTAATAAACCCTTCAAAGGAAGATGTGTAAAATGAATGAACGGATGAAACTTATGAGAAGCCTTGGCGCACAGCAGTTTGCAGCATGGGAGCTTCATCTTTATCTTGATACACATCCCTGTGATGAGGATGCTAAAAGAATGCATGATAAACACATGGCAAGAGCTGCGGAGCTTAAGGCAGAGTACGAGAGTAAATACGGTCCTCTTACAGCAGAGGGCGACGGCTGTGAATGGCTTAAAGATCCATGGCCGTGGGAAAGAGGAGTGTAGTTTATGTGGACTTATGAGAAAAAGCTTCAGTATCCTGTGAATATCAAAAATCCGAACCCTGCTTTTGCAAAAATAATTATGGATCAGTACGGCGGCCCCGACGGTGAATTGGGTGCTTCAATGAGATATCTTTCTCAGCGTTATTCAATGCCCTGCGGTGCGCTCAAGGGACTTCTTACGGACATCGGAACAGAGGAGCTGGGGCACTTCGAGATGATCGGCGCAATGATTTATCAGCTTACGAGAAACCTTTCCTGTGACGAAATAAAGAAGCAGGGCTTTGATGCATATTTTGTCACTCACACTGACGGCATATATGCGGCTGCAGCGTCGGGCACCCCCTGGACTGCTGCTTATATTCAGACAAAGGGTGATCCCATTGCTGATCTTCACGAGGACCTTGCAGCTGAACAGAAAGCAAGAGTTACTTATGACAATATTCTCCGTCTTATTGATGATCCTGATGTAATTGATCCCATCAGATTTCTCAGGGAACGTGAAATTGTGCATTATCAGCGCTTCGGAGAGGGTATGAGAGTACTTACAGACACACTTGACAGTAAGAATTACTACATCACAAACCCGTCATTTGACTCAAAGTGTAAATAATAAAAAGCAGATGAGAGTTTTTTCTCATCTGCTTTTCAGCGTATAAATTACATAATCAGTAATGATTGACGAGTAGTGAATGAAAGTGCAGTGTCCTTAAAATCCCGTTATATAGTGAAGCGGAATATAAGTCGCTTGCGACTTCCGGCACTACTCATTTCTCACTGCTCATTTTTATCGGGATAGATGATGGTTTTTATCTCCGATTAAAATGATGAGATTGTATATTTGCCGCAGATAACATTCATTACAATAATTTATCAGAACAGATTATCTGCACAGAGATACCACATCTCATCGTCTTCATCATAAGTGAGAGTCATAAAGCCGTCTGTTGTGTCAGTATTACCGTATCCGTCATCGAAAGTGAGTATTACGTATGCTTCTGCAAGGTCATCTTCGATTTCAACATCCTCAACTTCAATGTCGATCTTAGGCATGTTCATTGTCATTCCGTCAATTTCATAGCCTTCGAGGAAGGGCATTGCGCCGCATACAAGGTCAATGATGTCTGATGTGTTAAGACCGATAAGTGAACCTAAGATGCCTGAAACGCCTGAATATAATCTCTGTACTCTCGGCTCGAAGCAAGCAACCATATCGTCAATCATCAATTCATTGTATGCATCTTCGAAGCGTTCAATTGTCTTTTCGGGAGTAGGTCTGTTTGCAACATAAACACCAATACCTACACCTGCGCCTGCTGTAGCTACGCAAAGAACAATCGCCACTATCTTAACTACCATTGATTTACCCATTTTTTATTTCTCCTTTGTTCTGTAAACTGTGGCTTAAGTATAGCAGACAGAATAAAGGAGTATGGAATTTTAATTTTTATTACATGAAAAGTGTCAGGAACGAAAGCTTTTTGGTATACTGTGATGTGCTGAATATATCCTCGGGAATATCCTGATAAAATTCGTTTATTTCGATCTTGCTGAGATATTCTCCACCGTTTACACCGAAGGTTTCAATACGCACGATATTTCCGTCAAGCGTAGTGATTCTGGTTTTTCCGTTAGGTGTTGCAATGTCAAAAAGTGCGTATTCCTTATTTTCAATAATCTGATTTTCGCTTGTAATCTTTGCGGAGCTTATGTCGCCAACGCTCACGTCAAATTTAAAGTCATCAATTGAACCGCCTGCTATTGCAGGATTGAAGTTTGCATAGGTCTTCTTGTCTGTGTTTATCATAAACATCTGAGGGGCTTTATTGCCGTTCTGTTTGATAAGCACACGGACATTTACCGGCTGACCTTCTGAAAGCTCCATTGCAAGATCAATTGCAACATCTGCACCGTTTGTGTAGAGTGTGACATTGTTAGGCTCGCTGCCTGTTTTGTAAATAGTGCCTTTGAATCCGAATTTTGCATTAAGAAATGCCTGTACCTGTGTGGGGAGCGCATCAACAGGGATATAGTTGTTATCGGGCTGAGTTGTTTCTTCCGGAACTGTGGTTATTTCCTGAGTAGTTGTCTCCTGAGTTGTAGTTTCAGTAGGTACGTTTGTTGCAATTGAAACTGAAAGACAAAGCTCAACCTGTCTGATTTTTCCGTTTCTGATGCTCAGCTTTATAAGGTCGCTGCTCTTTGAGTAAACTATCAGGTTTGCAGCAACACTCTTTTCCTTCCAGTTTGCACTCAGAAGTATTTTGATCGCCTCTTCGGTATCCATGCCTGCATAAATGCCGTTGAGTGTATAATTTTCACCTGTTACGGTGATGCTGTTGATTTTCAGATCGTCAATCATTTTAGGATCAGAAACGATGGTAACCTGATCGTTGTGATACATAGTCGAACCGTCATCTGTACCGTCTTTTGTCATTGTGCCGTACTGCTTCATAAAGTTTGTAACAGTCATTCCGATGCAGTCTTTCAGCTCAGTTCTTGTGATTTCTGCGACAGGCTCAGTTGTTGTTTCTGTTTCAGCTTCACCGATAGTTATGTCACCGAATTCTGCGTCAATCTGCGCTGCCACACGAAGAACTTTTCTTGCATCGGCTGCAACAATTTTTCCGTTTTTGTCAACGTCAGCAATAAGCTTTGTTTCTTCATCGCAAGCATCAAGAGTTGCAGCGATTCTGAGTATTTTTCTTGCGTCGGATGCAGTTATTTTGCCGTCACCGCTGACATCACCGAGCTTGACGGTCTTTGCCGCTGCACTGAATGTGAGAAGCATTGTGAGCAATGCAACAAAAATGCTTATAATTCTTTTTTTCATAGTGTACCACCTTATTTTAAGTATCTGATGCTTCTGTGTTTTTCTCAAGAAAGTGTTTTATGCTGTCGGTAAGTCGTTGCAATTTGTTTTCAAAATCTGTGGAATTGTCAATTATTACATGGTGTCTGTGAGGACTCCACACCGCAGCAATTCTGTCATCAAGCTCAGCAGCCTGCTGTACAGTTTCTGTCCTCGCTGTATTGTTTGCAGTTGTGTAGAATTTTTCAGCACCCTTTGCCGTTGTCACAAGATGAAAAACAGCATCATATCTGTCACGCAGTGCGGCCTCGTCAGTATTCATATCTTCAACAAGAGCATAGAAATCTTCTTTTGTCATATATGCCTTGCTGTCAATAGCACCTCTGTCACAGACAATGAGAATCTTTTCGCAATCCATTGATTCTGCCGCATTTTCATAGATATCTTCTTTTTCAAGCTGAAGCTTCATCTGAAAGGTCTGATAATCTGCATTTGATCTGCATGTCCATGGTGCAATGCCGCCGTTAATCAGCTCTGTTGCGGTTTCTGCGATGAACAATACTCTGTATCCGAGTGCAGAAAATTCATCTCTGATTCGTTCCATGGCAGAGGATTTTCCGCCGCACGGACCACCCGTAATCACAATTTTTGATATCTGCATAAAAGCACGTCCTTGAAGAGTATATATAGTATTGTAATAAAAATAAACAGCATTGTCAACAAATAATATATAGAAAAACACCCTGTGAAACACAGGGTGCAATGGTATTCTGATTAATCAGCTGTTGTAAAGCTGTTGAGAATCATGCTTGCGTCTGCATAGCTCTGTGCTGTTGCAGTAATATAAATTGCATGGTCATCGAAAACACGTGCAGAAGTGATTACTACGAGGTCTGACTCTGCAAATGTGACTGTCTGAGCAACAAATGTTTCACCTGCAATTGTTGTATCGTAAGGAGTTGAAAATGCGGATGTAAGATTCTGCTGTGTGTATGCCTGCTGCATAGCACCTGATGCATTTGACAGATACTCTGATGCAGTGATGCTTGTTCCTTTAAGATCTTCAAAAGTAACAATTATCTGCTTGGTGCTGTAGCTGTCAATGAGTATAACACCGCATTCGACACTTTCTTCTCCTTCGAAATTAGCGTACATATCAGCGGAAGCATTAACCCAGCCTGTTGTTGCATCAAACTTGAGATCTGCCCATTCGTTTGTATAAACAGTTCCGTCGAAAGTACCTTTTGTGTAAGCAACATCTGAAGCTGAATCATCATTGTTGTCATCATAGTTGTTTACGACTACGTCATTGTCAGCCTGACCGTAGCCCTGATCCTGGAAGGATTTCTGAGCAACACTGCCGATGACTGCGAGGATAATAAGAACAACGGCAACAATAGCTATTGTTTTGCTTTTATTCTTTTTCTTCTGAGCAGGCTGCTGAGGCTGAGCGTATTGCTGAGGCTGAGCAGGAGCTGTGTACTGCTGAGGCTGTGAAGCCTGAAGGGGAGTACCGCATGAAGCACAGAAATTTTCAGTATCAGGGAATGTGCTGTTACAATTAGGACAAGTTTTCATAAAAATTCACCTCTGTTTTGTGTTTGATGGGATTAACCCTGGAATGTGTTGTTTGTGTCAGTGTAAACAACATTTTCTGCAGGGCCTGCGCCCCATTCGTTGTCGCCTACACTGTCTTTTGTAAGCTGAATAATGAATAAGATGATGCCTGCAATGGGAATAAGGAACATGAAGTAATAAGAACCGCTTTTGCCTGTATCGTGAAGTCTTCTGACACCTGCAGAAATGGTGGGGATCATAAGAGCTACAGATAATGCGCCGCCGACTACATTGAAAAACGGAACAGTCATGTTAAGAACTGAGATTACGACAGATACGAGCATGCAGAACAGGTATGCGAACCAGTATTCACTCTTTGAAGCTCTGCCCTTGAAGTTTGCGTAATTCTTAAAAAATAATTTGATTGCGGTTACAAAGTCAACCTTACCGTTGTGAGGTGTTCCCTGGACAGGATTGGGGTTGATCTGTGTGTTGTCCGCAGGATTGAATCCTGTGTTGATTGTTGTCTGTGCTGTGCCGCATGTGGGACAGAATACTACGCCATCATTAAGCTCAGTACCGCATGTTTTACATACCATAAAAAATACCTCCGATATATTGTCAGAAAAAGCTGACAATAGTTTATTAAAGTAAGTCAAGTATATCACTGTGTAAAAAAAATGTCAACAAACAGATTCGATGTGTTGAAAAAATCCCCCGTGAACACACGGGGGATAATGATATTTTATTTATCAAGAGGCTTCATTGTGGGGAAGAGGAGGACGTCTCTGA
>JAFYUD010000003.1 GCA_017549665.1 Clostridia bacterium
CTTCCGAGCTTGTTTCAAGAGAAGTTATCTCTGACGGTGCAGTTGCTTATATCGTCCGTTCAGTTTATAAGATTTCTGCTAAATCAACTGTTACTCAGGATATGATCTTCTTTGCAGATTCTGCTGAAGTGAGATTTGACACTGTTATGGACTGGCAGGATGACCACAGACTCCTCAAGACAGCATTTGATACAAATATTGTCGAAGACTTTGCAAGACACGAAATTCAGTTCGGCTTTGTAAAGAGACCCACAACAAGAAACGACTCTGTTGAGCAGGCCAAGTTTGAAGTTGTTAATCACAAGTATACTGACCTTTCCGAAACAAGATACGGTGCTGCAATCCTTAATGACTGTAAGTACGGTATCACTGTTGAGGACGGAAACATGAGACTTTCACTTCATAAGGGCGGCACACATCCCGATGCACTCGGCGATCACGACGGTCTTCATAAGTGTACATACTCATTCCTTCCCCACAACGGCGGATTCAGCTCAGAAGCAGTTATCAGACCTTCTTACATGCTCAACATTCCTGTAATTGCAGCAAAGGGTGCATATGAAACAAATCAGCTTGCACTTGTTGACGCAGCAAACATCTTTGTTGAAGCTGTAAAGCCCTGTGAGGACGCTGAAAATGCTTACATCGTACGATTCTATGAGGCTGAAGGTACAAGAACAAATGCTACTCTTGAATTCCCCGGCGCAAAGAAGTGCGAAATCACAAATATGCTTGAAGAAACCGAGTCTGAGCTTACAGATATGAATGTATCATTCAGACCCTTTGAAATCAAGACAGTAAAGGTTTACTATTAAACTGAAAAAAGTGCATAAAAAAGAGCCACAGTTCACACTGTGGCTTTTAGTTTTATACAAATCAGTTAAGGCAAAGATGAACAGCGAATCCGCCGAATTCCTCACTGAGATAAATGAATATCATATTGCCTTTTTCGTCGTATTTTGCTGACTCGTAATCAAGAGAAACACCCTTGCGCTCGAGATATGCAACAGCTTTATCCATATAATTTGTTTTGATTGCAATATGTCCCATTGTACCTCTGCCGTTATTCTTCATAACCTCGATTTTATCGGTACAGAAGTAGCTGACGGGGATTTCTCTCTGAGCGAAATTGAATACGCCCGTAAACATATCAGCAACAGCCTTAGCCTGAGCTTCATCGTTGCAATTGATTGCAAGATGTGCAAGCTCAAAGCCGAGCATGTTTGTAACAGCTTCCTTTGTAAGAGCTTCGATTTCGTCAAACTTGCCGGCATTGATAAGTGTGTCCTTAACCATCCAGCTTCCGCCACACGCAATAATCTTATCGCAATCAAGATAATTCTTGATATTATCGGTATTGATTCCGCCTGTGGGCATAAACTTGACACCGACATAAGGAGCTGCAAGAGCCTTGATCATGCTGATACCGCCGAGATTTTCTGCGGGGAAGAATTTAACAACCTCGAGACCGAGCTCAATAGCAGCTTCGATATCAGATGTTGTAGGACAACCGGGTGTAACGGGGATATTCTTATCGATACAATACTTTACGATTTTCGGATTGAAGCCGGGTGTTACGATAAACTTTGCGCCTGCATTGACAGCTCTGTCAACCTGCTCTGTGGTAAGCACCGTACCGGCACCAACGAGCATCTCAGGAAATTCCTTTGACATAAGAGCAATAGATTCTTCAGCAGCAGCCGTTCTGAAAGTAACTTCAGCACAAGGAAGACCACCCTTGATAAGAGCCTGAGCAAGAGGTACGGCATCCTTTGCATTATCAATCTTTACAACAGGCACAATGCCTATTTTACTTAATGAAACAAGAACTTCATTCATTTTAAATTACTCCTTATCTGCCTTTTCAATAGCTTCCCACAGACCGTTAAGATATGTTGCACCAAGTGCTCTGTCAAAAAGTCCGTAACCGGGTCTGCCTGTTTCACCCCAGATCATTCTGCCGTGGTCAGGTCTTACGTAACCGTCGAAGCCGTTATCATAAAGTGCTTTCATAACTGCATACATATCGATGCTGCCGCATGATGAAAGATGTGCTCTTTCCTCAAAGCCGTTTTCAAGAACTGCAACATTGCGCATATGAGCAAAGTGAATTCTGCCCATTTTTGCATACTTTGCAGCCATTGCAACAACGTCATTCTTATTTGAACAGCCGAGAGAGCCGACACAAAGTGTGATACCGTTATGGGAATCATCCACAAGGCTGAGGAATCTGTCAAGATTCTTTTCATCTGTGATAATTCTGGGAAGACCGAAAATACTCCAACAGGGATCATCCTCGTGAATTGCCATATTGATATCACATTCAGCAGCAACGGGAATTACTTTCTCAAGAAAATACTTTACGTTGTCCCACAGGTCGTCTTCTGTCATTGCGTTATATTCAGCAACTACAGAAGCGAGCTCATCTCTGGTATAACTTGCATCCCATCCGGGAAGTGTAAGGTCTGAATCACTCTTGAGAGGATCAACCTTATCAACCTGCTCCTGATAATAAACAAGAGAAGTTGATCCGTCAGGAAGCACATGGTCAAGCTGAGTTCTTGTCCAGTCGAAAACGGGCATAAAATTATAACAGATACATTTTACGCCTGCTTCACCGAGTCTTCTGATATTCTCGCAGTAATTTTCAATATACTTGTCTCTTGTAGGCTTACCGAGCTTGATATGCTCATGAACGGGAACACTCTCAATAACATCGAACTTAAGACCTGCATCTTCTGTAAGCTTTTTAAGCTCAGCAATACTCTCTCTGCTCCATACTTCACCTACAGGTACATCATAAACTGCAGTAACTACAGAATACATACCTGGAATCTGACGGATATTTTCAAGAGTAACTTTATCATCTTTACCGTACCAACGGAATGAAAGTTTCATATATATTCACCCTTTAATTAATTTATTCATAACAAATATACGCTTTAATACTGATTTTGTCAAGATACATATAAATAACTGCAATAATTTGTCAGATATATTTCTTTACAGAAATTATAAGACGGTTTTTCTTGGTAGTACGGATCACACCTTCATAAACAAATCTGCCGAAGCCCCGTGCTGAAATAATCTGACCTGTTTTCGGTATCAGAGATGTGCTGATAACGAGACGGCTGTCACAGAAAACTTTTTCGGAATCAATCAGGATCTGACTTTCATTTCGTGAAAGATTGTATACACCTGACAGCAAAACATCAATTCTTTCAGATGAGACGATAAACTCCTCCTCTGATAACTGCGGTGCAACTGCTTCAGGGATGGTATCAGTTACGGCACATCTGACGCTTGTATGTTTTATTCTGTCAAGCTCACTTACAATATATTCAGCAGCAGTATCAATACAGATAATTACGGCAGAATTATCCTTTACAATAATATCACCTATCATATCACGATTGATGCCCAGTGACATCAGGGCACCAAGAAAATCTCTGTGCGACAGATTGTCCGAAAATTTATCATTAACAGGCGCAACCGAAACAAAAGACACGGGCGCAATATATTCATATCCTGTATTATCTTCATTTCCGAAAACGGCGATACGCCTTTCAGCGCCTTCATATCCGCCGAAAAGCTCAAATTTATTCAGACTCTTCATCCGCAGAAGCTCACTTTGCTCTGCAGGATTAAGAAATTTGGAGAATTCCCATGTATTCCGTCTTACTGACATTTCTGACAAGTCAGCAAGTCTTCGTTTGATTATTTCAATTTCATTCATAGTTACCTGTGTCCTGACTGAATTTTCAAACGGATTATACTATATTCTGAAGAAAAACTCAAGATTAACATCTGAATTTCTGCCTTAATTTACATATGGCAGAATAAAGGTCTGTTCAATTTTCATATAGATTATCATAATCACAGTATAAGTTTACTGACAGTATCACAGACTACTAAAAGTATCACTCCCGGAATACCACAGAATACTGATGTGCAGATACTGAATATATTCAAAGCAAGATGAAGATTTATAAACCCGCCGATAAAATTCACGGCAAACAAAGCGCCTGAACCCTGCAATATCGAAATAAACAGACATCTGAAAAAATGTCCTGACTTGTACATTGTAAAAAGTATCAAAATAAAAATCAGAGCAAAAACAACATAAATCATAAATAAGGCTTATCCCCTTTCAATGCAATAATATGATTCACGAGGTGTATATATGAAAACTATTACAAAAACAATTGATCAATACTGCTGCATTATGGAAAAGAATGTCCCTGTTGTGGAAATTACTAAGCCTGACGGCAGTAAAAGCTACAGATGCACTATGATTTCTCATTGCGAAGAATGCAGAAACAAAATACTCAGAAACAGATTCAGACAAACTCCTGCAGTAAAAAAGAAAGATTGACAAACAGAAAATTTATTGTATAATATATATGTAAAATTATGACTTAAGGTGAGTGAATTTTTTTGGGTATTTACTTTCTTAAACCTGCTCTCAAAGAAACTATCTGGGGCGGTAATAAACTGAAATCCGAATTCAAGATGGAATCAGACCTTTCAAACATAGCTGAAGCATGGATGCTTTCATGTCATGAAGACGGTGAATCCACAGTAATCGGCGGCGAGTATGATTCAATTACTCTTTCTAAGCTTATTGAAGATAAGCTTGGTTTTGAATGCCTCGGTACTGCTTGCAGTGATTTCAAAAAGATTGAAGACTTCCCTATTCTTATCAAGCTTATTGATGCTGACGACAAGCTTTCAGTTCAGGTTCATCCTGATGATGAATATGCAGCTGCAAATGAAAAAGACGTCAGA
>JAFYUD010000055.1 GCA_017549665.1 Clostridia bacterium
CCGAAGAGTGGGGCGGCGACACAATCTGTGTTCCTGTTTCAGCTAAGACACGTATGAATATAGATAAGCTTCTTGAGTCAGTTCTTCTCGTTGCAGAAATGAAGGAGCTCAAGGCTAACCCCAACAGAAAAGCAAAGGGTATCGTTATCGAAGCAAGACTCGACAAGGGCAGAGGCCCTATCGCAACACTTCTCGTTCAGAACGGTACACTCAGATCAGGTGACACAATCGTTGCAGGTACTGCTGTAGGCCGTGTCAGAGTTATGACTGACTACAAGGGTCAGAAGGTTGACGAAGCAGGTCCCTCAGTTCCCGTTGAAATCGCAGGTCTTACAGAAGCTCCCAATGCTGGTGACGCATTCGACGCAGTTTCAGACGAAAGACTCGCAAGAGAGCTTGTTGAGCAGCGTAAGCAGCAGGAAAAGGAAGCTCAGTTCAATTCTGTTCAGAAGGTTACTCTTGACAACCTGTTCTCAACAATTGAAGCCGGTGAAATGAAAGACCTTAACATCATCGTCAAGGCTGACGTTCAGGGCTCGGTTGAAGCTGTCAAGCAGAGTCTTGAAAAGCTTTCAAACAACGAAGTCCGTGTTAAGGTTATCCACGGCGGTGTAGGCGCTGTCAATGAATCAGACGTTATGCTTGCTCACGCATCAAATGCTATCATCATAGGCTTCCACGTAAGACCCGACCCCGTTGCAGCTGCAAATGCTGAAAGAGACCACGTTGAAATGCGTATGTACATGGTTATCTACGACTGTATTGAAGATGTTGAAGCTGCTATCAAGGGTATGCTCGCTCCCAAGTACCGAGACGTTGACCTCGGAAGAATTGAAGTCAGAAGCACATTCAAGATTTCAAGCGTCGGCACAATCGCAGGCTGTTATGTTCTTTCAGGTAAAATTGTAAGAAATGCAAAAATCCGTGTTGTCCGTGACGGTATCGTTATCGCTGAGGATGAAATTGATTCACTCAAGCGTTTCAAGGATGATGTCAAGGAAGTAGCACAGGGTTACGAATGCGGTATCGGTCTGAGAAAGTTCAACGATATCAAGGAAGGCGATATCTTCGAAGCATTTATCACAGAAGAATATCGTGATCAGTAATAAACTATTTTCAAGGGCGCCCTTTCGGGCGTCCATTGGAATTTACGACGTAAATTTTCACATTTTTATCGGACAATGAAAGGTTGATCAGTTTTGTCAATGTATAAAAATGATCGTACAGCGGAAGACATCAAAAGAGAGATCACCGCTGTCATCAGAGAACTCAAAGATCCCAGAGTCCAGGGTAAGCTCCTTACAGTTGTAAGAATTGAACTGGCATCTGACCTGTCTTTCGGAAAGGTATATATCAGCGCACTTGAAGGCATCGAAACTGCAAAAACAGCAGTAAAAGGCCTTGAAAATGCAAACGGTATGATCCGAAGAGAGCTTCTTCACCGTCTCAAGCTCAGGAAGTCTCCCGAACTCAAGTTCGTTGCAGACGATTCTGTTGAAAAAGGTATTGAGCTGTGGACAAACTATGAAAACAAGCTCCGAAAGGACAAATCAAATGAGGATAACTAAAGAAAAAGCAGCCGGAATGCTGCTTTCGATGGATAATATTCTTATTCTCGCTCACGAAAATCCCGATGGAGATGCTGTGGGCAGTGCATGTGCATTGTGCCGAGGTCTCAGGGCATTGGGTAAAAATGCATCAATCAGTCTTGAAGCATTCTCAAAGCATGATATGCATCTTGCTGACGGTCTTTTTGCTGACAGCAGCTTCAGCTATGATTACATTGTTGCAGTAGATACTGCCGACAATAAAATCCTTGGCGTTGCCGAAGCATCACTTTCTAAAGACTGTCATGTTTCACTCTGTATTGATCATCACGTTTCAAATGTTTTTTATGCAGAAAACACTTATCTTGATGAAAAAGCCGCAGCAGCTGCAGAAGCTGTGTATGATATACTCTGCCTGATGAATGCTGAAATCACACCTGTCATCGCAGAATGTATTTATACTGCACTTTCCACAGATACAGGCTGTTTCCGTTACTCAAACACAACAGCAAAGACTTTCCGTACAGCCGCAGACATGGCTGACAAGGGAATTAACATCGGCTATATAAATAAAGTTCACTTTGAAACAAAGTCAAAGGAATACGCCGAAATGGAAAAGATGGCTATTTCGTCAATGCAGATGTATTTTGACGGCAAATGCGCACTGCTGACAATCACAAACGATATGTTTGAAAAAAGCGGTGTTGTTAAATACAATCAGTATGACAGACCAAAGGGGGATAAAGCCGGCGGTATAAAGGTGCTTGTAGAACACAGAATTATAAAATTCAGATCG
>JAFYUD010000056.1 GCA_017549665.1 Clostridia bacterium
GAATTTATTGATTCCGACAAGCAGATTACACTGTATAATCACAACCGTCTTCTCAGGGAATATGAGGGGTGTATAGGTGTAAAAACAGGCTTTACAAAGAAAAGCGGAAGATGTCTTGTCAGTGCGGCAAAGCGTGGCGATGTGACACTTGTTGCAGTTACACTCAATGCCGGTGATGACTGGAATGACCACAGAAAAATGCTTGATTACGGCTTTTCGTGTGTTGATTCGGAAAAAATTGATGCTGAGATGTCGTCAGTTATGATTCCCGTAGTGGGGTCAGAGATTGTCAGTGTGCGTGTCAGCAGTATTTCGGCAGACATTCCGTATATAAAAAATGAAGAAAACAGCTTTACTAAAGAGATTTTTCTTGAAAAATTTCTTTATGCCCCTGTAAATGCAGGTGACATCGTGGGGTATGTAAGGTTTTATAATAACGGCAGATTCATTAAACAGATGAGTCTGACTGCTGCGGAAGCGGCTGATGCTTCCGTGAAAGAAAAAATAAATTTATGGGACCGTATTATCGGTTTTTTTGACAGATGGTGAAATAATGGCGGATAATAAAATTCGTTTACAGAAGTTTCTTGCTGAAAACGGCGTTGCATCACGACGCAAATCAGAAGAGCTTATAGCAAGAGGAAAGGTCAGGGTCAACGGTCATCCCGCAAGTCTCGGTGACAAGGTAGACCCTCAGAGAGACCTTGTCACAGTTTCGGGTGAGAGAATCGTTCCTCCCGAAAGATCTCAGAAGCAGACAGTTTATATTATGCTCAACAAACCCCGTGGATACGTTACTACCATGAATGATGAAATGGGAAGAAAGTGCGTGGCTGAGCTTGTTGATGATATTGAAGAGCGTATTTACCCCGTAGGCAGACTTGACAGAGATTCCGAAGGTCTTCTGCTGTTTACAAACGACGGTGAGTTTGCAAATATGATGACACATCCGTCAATGCATATTTCAAAGACATACCGTGTAACGGTAAAGCCTGCTGCAGATGAACAGCAGCTTGTTGCTCTTTCATCAGGTGTTGTAATTGACGGCAAGAAAACCATGCCTGCTTCAGTTCAGGTTATGAGTGAAACCTCGGACAGAAGTGTTATTCAGATTACTATTCATGAGGGCAGAAACAGACAAGTACGAAAAATGTGCGATGCCGTCGGTCTCGAAACAATCCGACTCAAGAGAATCTCTATCGGATCACTCAAGCTCGGTACTCTTTCCGTAGGTACATACAGAGATCTCAGAAAGGAAGAGGTTGCCGCACTCAAGCGTTCAGCTCAGAAGGCAAAGTCAGCAAATGAGCAGAAGGGCGGCAGACGCCGCTGATATTGATATCAGAAATTTAATACACAAAAAGAGGTATAAATATGGTTAAGAGCATGACAGGTTACGGCAGAGCTCAGAAGGAATTTGAAGGTCTGACCGTTACTGTAGAGCTTAAAAGCGTAAACAGCCGTTATCTTGAATTTTCATCAAGAGTATATAAGAATTATTCATTCCTTGAAGATAAGCTTAAATCATATGTGCGTCAGCTTATTTCAAGAGGTAAGGTAGAGTGCAGTGTACAGATTGATGCAACCGAGACTGACGATGTTATCGTGCAGGTCAATGAATCACTTGCTGCAGGCTATGTCAATGCTGTAAAGTCACTTGCTGAAAAGTACGGTCTTGAGGACGATTTCACTGTTTCAAGACTTGCTTCACATAACGATATTTTCAGCATCAGAAAGGCTCCCGCAGACGAAGAAAAAATCTGGGAGGCTGTAAGACAGACTATTGACGAAGCAACAGAAAGCTTCGTTGCAATGAGAACTGTTGAAGGCAAAAAGCTCGCAGAGGATATCCTTTCAAGAGCTGACCTTATCATTTCTTATGTTGAAAAGGTTGAAAAGCGTTCACCCGAAACAATAAGTGAATATAACGAAAAGCTTCTTTCAAGAATGAGAGAGCTTCTGGGCGATGCCAACGTAGACGAGCAGAGACTTCTCACAGAAGCTGCTATTTTTGCAGACAAGATTGCTGTTGCAGAAGAAACTGTCAGACTTCGCAGCCATATTGACCAGCTCAGAGAAATGGTTGTTGCTGACGAGCCTATCGGCAGAAAGATGGACTTCCTTGTTCAGGAAATCAACAGAGAAGCAAACACAATCGGTTCTAAGGCCAACGATATCGAAATCGCAAGAGTCGTTATCGAAATCAAGGCTGAGGTTGAAAAGATCAGAGAACAGGTTCAGAATATAGAATAAAAGAAGGCGTATACAGATGAAACTTGTCAATATCGGATTCGGTAACATGATAAATGCGGCAAGAGTAATTGCAATTGTCAGTCCCGAATCAGCTCCGATAAAGAGAATGATAACCGATGCGAAAGAAAACGGAATGCTTATTGATGCCACTCACGGCAGAAAAACCAGAGCAGTTATTCTTTCTGACAGCGATCACGTTATTCTGTCCTACCTTCAGACTGAAAAGCTCGGTGAGAGATTCAATGATATCTCAACCGATGATAACGGGGAGGATGTTGTAAATGTTTGATTTTGCATCAAAGCTTGTTGTTGTGTCCGGTCCCTCCGGCGCAGGTAAGGATACTGTCGTAAAAGGCGTTCTTGATAAGGATGACAGCATTTCTCTTGCTGTTTCCGCAACTACAAGAGCAGTAAGAGGAACTGAGCAGGACGGCGTTGATTACTATTTCCTGACAGAAGAGGAATTCCTTAAAAGAGTTGAAAATGACGAGTTTATTGAGCATGCTCAGTACGGCTCAAATCACTACGGCACTCTCAAGGAAGACGTACAGAAGAGAATTGAGAACGGAAAAACCGTTGTGCTCGTAATCGAGGTGCAGGGTGCTGAAAGCATCAGAAAAATGTACCCTCAGTCACATTCAGTATTTATCATGCCTCCCTCAGTTGAGGTGCTTGAAAATCGTCTGAGAAACAGAAAGACTGAAACAGAAGAGGCTATACAGAAGAGACTTGCAATTGCAAAGGGTGAAATCGCAAAGAGCGTTGATTACGATTTCGTTGTAATCAATGACGACCTTTCCGTTGCAGTTGATAATCTTCATAAAATAATTAAAGAAAACGTAAAATAACCGAAAGGATGATATAAATGCTTAACGTAGATTTACAGAAGCTTATCAGTGAGGATGAGAGCCGTTACGCTCTTGTAGCTGCTACAGCAAAGAGAGCAAGAATGATTGTTGATAACACAGAGAAGCACACTCCTGTTGCAGACAAGCCTGTCAGCATTGCTGTAAAAGAGCTTGAGGACGGTGTCTGGTCAATCCGCAGGGATTAATTTTCCGAGGTGTCGGCGTTGACAAACCCTGTTACAGCTTCAATAGCTGTTGAAAACACGGCGTACAGTTTTGATAAATTGTTTGATTACCTTATACCCGAAGAGCTGATTGAAAAAATCAGTGTAGGGTGTAGGGTTTTAGTCAGTTTCGGAAACAGTAAAAAAAAGCGTCAGGGATTTGTATTTGCGCTGTCAGACACCATTCCGGAGGTTAAACTCAAGCCTGTTATCAGTGTGGAAGACGATTATCCTCTTCTGACTGATGAGATGATAAAGCTTGCTTCCTGGATATCAGAGCGCACATTCTGCACTCTTTTTGATGCGGCAAAGGCACTGATTCCTTCGGGACTTTGTCTTGAGGTGGTTGAAAATTACCGTGTGCCTTATGAATATATGCACTCGTTGCCCGACAATCTTTCTGATGAAGAGCTTCAGGTTATGAAGTTTCTTCAGAATAAGGATGATTATGTTTCTTCGGAAAAAATCAATAAGGCATTAGGCTTTGTCAGTGATAATAAAACTGCCGCAATTCTTTATTCAAAGGGTCTGCTTATCAGAAATGTCGACACAAACCGACGTGTGAATGATGCGGTTGTGAAAACGGTATATCTGAAAGAGGAATACCTTGAGGACGGAAATCTGCCCTTCAAGGCAACATCAAAGCAGACTGCTGTTATTGACCTTCTGCGTAAAATCGGCAGCGGCACGACAAAGGAAGTTGCTTATTATACAGGTGTTTCGGCATCTGTTATTGAAAACCTTTATAAAAAAGGTGTTGTGGGTTATGATGACGTTGAAGTCTATCGTACACCCGAAAAAATGAGGGAAACTCCACGTGACAATTCTCCGATTGTACTTTCTCAGATGCAGAATGATGCATACCTGAAGCTTAAAAGCATGAGTGACGGAGAAAAAGCGGCGGCAGCACTTCTTTTCGGAGTAACAGGCAGCGGAAAAACCAAGGTTTATATGAAGCTGATTGATTCCCTTGCTGAAAATAATCAGGGCGTGATTGTGCTTGTGCCTGAGATTTCACTTACTCCGCAACTTATGAATATGTTTTATGCCCGTTACAGTGAAAAGGTTGCAGTCATGCACAGCGGTCTGTCACTCGGTGAGCGTGTTGATGAATGGAAGCGCATCAGAAGAGGGCAGGCAAATATCGTAATCGGCACACGCAGTGCGGCATTTGCCCCTGTTGAAAATCTTGCTGCAATCATCATCGATGAGGAGCAGGAAAATACGTATAAATCTGAAATGACTCCCCGATACCACGCAAGAGACGTTGCGAAATTCAGATGCGCATACAATAACGCTCTGCTTGTGCTGGCATCTGCCACGCCGTCTGTTGAAACTTATGCAAATGCTCTTGCAGGCAGATATGAATTGATTGAGCTTACCGAAAGATACTCAAAATCAGGTCTGCCGTCAGTTATTACCGTTGATGTTTCACAGAAAGAAAATATGAACGGATTTCAGACCATCAGCGCACCTTTAGCAGATGAAATCAGGTCCAATCTTGAAAACGGTCAGCAGACAATTCTGCTTATAAACAGACGGGGCTTCAATACGTTTGTTGCCTGCACGAAGTGTAAAAGCGTAATGATGTGTCCCAACTGCAGTATTTCAATGACTTATCACACGGCAAATGACCGTCTGATGTGTCATTATTGCGGTTATTCCGAGCCGGTAAAGACAGCATGTCCCGATTGCGGTGAGGAAACGGTCCGTTTCTCAGGCTTCGGCACTCAGAAGGTTGAGCAGGAGCTTAATATTCTTTTCCCCAATGCAAATGTGCTGAGAATGGATGCAGATACAACCACTGCGAAGAATTCTCACGAAAAAAGCTTCAGGAAATTTGCAGACGGTGAATATGACATCATGGTAGGCACGCAGATGGTTGCAAAGGGGCTTGATTTTCCCGATGTAACACTTGTGGGCGTTATTTCCGTTGATCAGCAGCTTTATAATGATGATTACAAAAGCTCCGAAAGAACCTTTGACCTTCTGACTCAGGTTGTGGGCAGGTCGGGCAGAGGTGAAAAGTCGGGCAGAGCAGTAATTCAGACGCTGGCTCCCGAAAATGCCGTTATCGAGCTTGCTTCTGAGCAGAATTACCGTGCCTTCTATGAAACGGAGATTCTCATCAGAAAAGCTATGATATATCCCCCTTACTGTGATATCTGTGCAGTTACATTCACAGGTGCATCAGAGGTTGCCGTAAGAAACGGCTCAAGAGAATTTTTCCGTCTTTTCAGGGAAAAGCTCGACGGAAAATACAGTAATGAAAAAGTTGTTGTTCTCGGTCCTGTTGCACCTAAGGTTGCAAAAATCAGCAACAATTACCGTGAACGACTTATTATAAAATGTAAAAATTCCCCCTCATTCAGAAAGCTTGTTTCCGAATGTCTTAAGGATTTTGCAAATATTCGTTTATACAATAAAGTCACAGCTTTTGCGGATATCAATCCCGAAAGCATAATTTAAAAGGATGATGAAAAATGGCACTGAGAAAAATCAGAACTGAAGAAGATGAAGTTTTAAAGAAGGTGAGCAGACCTATAGTCAATTTTGATGTGAAGCTGCAGATTCTTCTCAACGATATGAAGGATACTCTTGCAAAGGCTGACGGTGTAGGTCTTGCCGCAGTGCAGATAGGCATCCTAAGAAGAGTAGTTATAATTGATGTTGGTGACCATCACGGTTTCCTTGAGCTTATCAATCCTGAAATCATTGACCGTAAGGGTGAACAGCGTGAAATTGAAGGCTGTCTTTCACTTCCCGGAAAATCAGGTATCACACAGCGTCCTCAGTGGGTGAAATTCAGGGCTCAGGACAGAAACGGAAACTGGTACGAGGCAGAGGGTGAAGGACTTTTCGCAAGATGTGTATGCCATGAGCTTGACCATCTTGACGGTACTGTATTCACTCAGAAGCTTGCAGAGGGCGAAAGCGTTCATTATTCAAGAGATTGAGGTGCCTGAAATGAAAATAATTTATATGGGTACACCTGATTTTGCCGTACCTTGTCTTGAAAGACTTGTGAAAGACGGGTTTGATGTGTGCTGTGTCGTTACTCAGCCTGACAAGCCTCAGGGCAGAAAACAGGTGCTCACTCCTCCCGATGTGAAGGTGAAGGCTCTTGAGTACGGACTTGAGGTCTATCAGCCTGCAACACTCAGGACAGATGAGGCTTATGAATATCTTAAGAAGTTTGAGCCTGATTATATAATAGTTGCGGCTTACGGTAAAATTCTTCCGAAGAATATTCTTGATCTTCCGAAATATGCATGTATCAATGTCCACGGCTCACTTCTTCCTGAATACAGAGGTGCAGCACCTATTCAGAGAAGTGTCCTTGCCGGTGACAAGGTAACAGGTGTCACAACAATGCTTATGGGTGAAGGACTTGATACAGGTGATATGCTTCTTAAAAAGGAGTATGAAATCGGTATCAATGAAACTTCAGGTGAGGTTTTCGATGCACTTGCAGAAATGTCACCTGATCTTCTTATTGAGACAATTGAAAAATTCACAAAGGGTGAAATCATCCCTGAAAAGCAGGATGAAGCACTTGCAACTCATGCTGCAATGCTTTCAAAGGACGAGGCTGTAATTGACTGGTCTTTATCTGCAGAAAAGGTACATAACATTGTCCGTGGTATGGCACCGTGGCCCGTTGCGTATACTTATGTGGGCGACAAAAAAATGAAAATATTTTCATCTTTCCTTACCGATGAAAAAACAACACTTTCTCCGGGCATGATAAAGGAAGACAAGAATAATATTCTTGTTGCCTGCGGTGACGGAATGCTGCTTGCTGTTACATCCGTGCAGATTGAAGGCTCAAAGCGAATGGATGCAAAGCAGTTTCTTGTCGGTCATAAGCTTCAGTCCTTCAACTGATTGAAAAGAAGGTGTAGTTATGTATTTTTCAGACAGCACAATGCTGTACTTTATACTTGTAATTCCTGCGTTTATTCTTTCACTTGTTGCGCAGGCAAAGGTTAAATCCACATACAAAAAAATGGCTAAAATCCGTAACACAAGCGGCTATACAGGTGCGCAGGCAGCTGCAGCAGTGCTTCGTCATTACGGTATCATGGACGTAAGAATTGAGGAGACAAGCGGAAAGCTTTCTGACCATTTCGATCCACGTTCAAAAGTAATCCGACTTTCAAGAGAGGTTTTTTACGGAAACAGTATTGCTGCGGTAGGTATTGCCTGTCATGAGGCAGGTCATGCGGCTCAGCATGCTCAGAGCTATGCTCCCATAAAAATCAGAAACTCTATTATTCCCGTTTGTAATATAGGCTCATATCTCGGTCTTCCTCTTGCTTTTGCAGGTTACTTTTTCGGTTTTGAGCCGTTGATTCTTGCGGGACTCGGACTTTATTCACTTATTGCCGTTTTTCAGCTTGTTACGCTTCCCGTTGAATTCAATGCAAGCAGAAGAGCAATCCGTGTTATTGATGAAACAGGACTTCTCAGAGAAGAGTCTGAGATAAACGGCGCAAAGAAGGTGCTTTCGGCTGCGGCGATGACTTATGTTGCGGCGCTTGCTGTGACACTTGCAAACCTTCTGAGATATGCTATACTTTTCCTCGGCAGAGGACGAAGAAGATAGGATGTTTAATTATGGCAGATGCACGACAGGTCGCTTTCACTCAGCTTTGCAAGATTGAAAGGGATAATGCTTACTCAAATCTGATACTTTCCGAAAAAGGTGACAATACTTTGTCTGATAAGGACAGGGTATTGTCTCATCGTATTGTAAAAACCGTGCTTGAAAGAAAAATCACGGTTGATTACAACCTTTCAAAGTATCTGACACAGCCGCTTAAAAAGCTCAAGCCTCAGGTGCTTACGATTCTCAGAATGGGTGCCTGTCAGATTCTGTTTATGGATAAAATTCCCGTGTCAGCCGCTATAAATGAAAGCGTAAAGCTTACAAAGAAAAACGGCTGTGCGTTTGCTTCGGGACTTGTGAATGCTGTACTTCGTAAGGTATCTGTCAACGGTCTTGTGCTTCCTGATGAAAAGGATGAAAAGTATCTCGGTGTAAAGTATTCATTTCCTGATTATCTTGTCAGGAAGCTTTGTGATTATTACGGCAGGGAAATCGCTGAAAAGATAATGGAAGCATCTCTTGATTCTTCAAAAATCTACATAAGAAAAAATACTCTTAAAAATGAAGAGCTGTCAGTTGAAACAGAAGTTACAGATTTTGAAAACTGTTATTCCGTAAAGAATACGGGTGACATAACGGCGCTTCCCGATTTCAGAAACGGACTTTTCCATGTGCAGGATTTATCCTCACAGATATGCTGTAAGGTGCTTGATGCGAAAAAGGGTGAAACAGTAATAGATATCTGCTCAGCTCCCGGCGGAAAGAGTATGACTATTGCCGAAATGATGGAGAATGAAGGCAGAGTCATTTCATGTGATATTTATGAGCATAAGCTCAGACTTATTTCCGACACTGCAAAGAGACTGGGAATTGATATCATAGAAACAAAGCTCCGTGACGGCACGGATGAAACAAATATATTGCCCGAGGCTGACAGAATCCTTTGTGATGTTCCATGCTCAGGCTTCGGTGTAACGGGTAAAAAGCCCGAAATCAGATATAAGGATGAAAAAGAGGTTGCTTCACTTCCTGAATTAGGACTTGAAATTCTTGAAAAATCCTCACGTTATCTGAAAAAAGGCGGAAGACTTGTATATTCTACATGTACTCTTCTTCCTGAAGAAAATATTGATGTTTGCAAGGCATTTCTTGCAAACAATAAAGATTTTGTGTCTGTGTGTATTGACGACAGCATAAAAGGCTTCCGTGATGGTGAAACATTGACAGTTTTACCTCATATCTATGATTGCGACGGCTTTTTTGTAGCCGCATTTGAAAAAAAATAAAATTAAGACAGGAGTGTAAAAAATGGAAAAAAGAGATATACTTTCAATGTCCTTTGATGAGCTTGCAGCAGCTCTGAAGGAAATGGGAGAGCCTGCTTTCAGAGCCAAACAGATATATATGTGGTTACACTCCAATTGTGTAGTGTCATTTGAAGAAATGACCAAACTTTCCAAAGCTTTAAGACAGCGACTTGATGACAATTTTGTCATATTTACCGCAGCTATTGAAAAAAAATTGATTTCGGAGTATGATGATACTAATAAGTATTTATTCAGACTTCATGACGGCGAGTTTGTGGAATCTGTACTTATGAAATATAAATACGGTTATTCAATCTGTGTTTCAACTCAGGTAGGCTGCCGTATGGGATGTAAATTCTGCGCATCAACTCTTGAAGGTGTTGTCAGAAGTCTCAATGCATCCGAAATTCTTGCTCAGATTTATGCCGCACAGAGAGATAACAATATAAAAATATCCCATGTTGTGCTTATGGGTATGGGTGAACCGCTTGATAATTTTGATAACGTAATGCGTTTTCTTGAGCTTATCACAGATGAAAAGGGTCAGAATATGTCCATGCGTCATATCTCACTTTCCACCTGCGGTATTGTACCTAAGATTTATGAGCTTATGGAGAAGAATCTTCAGCTGACACTTTCGGTTTCACTTCATGCGCCTACTGATGAAATCAGAAGCAGCATGATGCCTGTTAATAAAAAGTGGAATGTGGATACTCTTCTTGCTGCGTGCCGTGAATACGGTGAAAAAACAAAGCGCAGAATTTCATTTGAATATGCAATGGTAAGCGGTGTGAATGATTCAGACGAATGTGCCGCAATTCTTGCAAGAAAGCTCAAGGGTATTTTGTGCCATGTAAATCTGATTCCTGTAAACGAAGTCAAGGAAACAGGCTGTGTCCGCAGTAAAAAGGACAGAATCCATGCTTTCTCATCAATACTTGAAAAGCAGGGATTCACAGTAACAGTCAGACGTGAGCTTGGTGCAGATATCAATGCATCATGCGGACAGTTGAGAAGAAAATCAAAAAATAACTGATTTTATATATAATTGCTCGGGAAGAGTGTAATTTGATGTCAGAGTGAATATTCTGACAAAGGGGTGATTTCAATGAAAATTTCAGCAGTAACTGATATCGGAATGAAGCGTCAGTCAAATCAGGACGCATTCGTTTACGGTGAGTTGCCCGCAGGCGGATTCTATGCCGTTGTATGTGACGGAATGGGCGGTCATGCAGGCGGTAATGTGGCAAGTAAGCTTGCAACAGAGCGTATTGCCGGTGAATTAAGCAGGAATTTCAGAGAAAATATGTCAGCTTCTTCAGTCAGAAACATGATTGAATCTGCAGTGGTTATTGCAAATCTTGATGTTTTTGATGCTGCAAATGAGGATAAAGAGCTTGCAGGAATGGGTACAACAGTTGTTGCAGCTGTTTTCACAAAGGATGCCTGTGTGGTTGCAAATGTAGGTGACAGCCGATGCTATAAGGTTTCTGCAGACTCAATACAGCAGATTACAAAAGACCACTCACTTGTACAGGAAATGGTTGACGCAGGTTTTATAACTGCAGAAGAGGCGGAAAAGCATCCCAGAAAAAATATTATAACAAGAGCATTGGGTATCGCAGAAGATATTGAAACTGATTTCTTTGATGTGGATATTTCTGATGGTGAAAAACTGCTTCTTTGCTCAGACGGTCTTTCAAACAATGCTTCAGAGGATACAATCCTTGAAATAATAAATAATACAGATTCTGCACAGTGTGCGCAGAAACTTATCGATGTTGCAAATTCCAATGGCGGCTCAGACAATATAACAGCTGCCGTAGTGTATAAATAAATCAACGGGAGGTAAATATGGAAAATTACACCGGAAAAGTTCTCGGAAACAGATATGAACTTCAGGAAATCATCGGCGTAGGCGGTATGGCAGTAGTTTATAAGGCTATTGATAATATAGATAACAAGACTGTTGCCGTAAAAATACTTAAAGATGAATATATTTCAGATGACGGCTTCCGCAAGAGATTCAAGAATGAATCAAAAGCAGTAGCTATGCTTTCACATCAGAACATCGTAAAGGTTTTTGATGTCAGCTTCGGCGAAACAATCCAGTATATTGTAATGGAATATATTGAGGGTATCACACTCAAGCAGTATATTCAGAACAAGGGTGCGCTTGAGTGGCGTGAATCTGTTATTTTTACAGCACAGATTCTCAAAGCACTTCATCACGCACATGACAAGGGTATCATTCACAGAGATATCAAGCCTCAGAATATAATGCTTCTGCCCGACAACAGAACAATCAAGGTTGCCGATTTCGGTATTGCACGTTTTGACAATGCAAGTCAGACAAAGACAATGCAGGACGGTGCAATCGGCTCTGTTCATTACATCAGTCCCGAACAGGCAAGAGCTGAAATCGTAGACAATAAGACAGATATCTATTCTGTCGGCGTTGTACTTTATGAGATGCTTACAGGTCAGCTTCCTTTCCAGGCTGACAGCGCTGTTTCAGTTGCAATCATGCAGCTTCAGCAGGAAGCTGTTATGCCCAGAAAGCTCAATCCTGCAATTCCCGTAGGTATCGAGCAGATTACTATGAGAGCAATGCAGAAGAGTCCCCGTGACAGATATCAGTCTGCTGCAGAAATGCTTCTTGACCTTGATGAATTCAGACGCAATCCCAATATCAAGTTCAATTATAACTATTTTGTTGACACTCAGCCTACAAAATACGTCAGAACAAAGAAGCCTGCAGAAGCTTATGCTTCAGGTACACCTGCATCAGCTCCCGCAGCTCAGGCAGAGCCTGAAGAGTACACAAGAAAGACTGTTATCACTCAGGAGCCTGATGAGTACGATTACGAAACAGAAGCAATTTCCAAGAAGAGCTATACACTGCCTATTCTTGTCGGCATCATTTTTGCATTCATTGTTGCAGTTATCGGTATTGCATGCTTCTTCTTCACAAGCTCAGATGAAATTGTTGTTCCTGAATTTGTAGGTAACAATATCGAAGAAATCCGTGATGATTCTGAGTTTAAATATTTCTTTGAGCATGGTCTGATTGAAGAAAATCTTGTTTATACAACAGATTATGACGAGGGTTATATCTTCTACCAGAGTGCAGACCCCGGTACAAAGATGCAGATC
>JAFYUD010000057.1 GCA_017549665.1 Clostridia bacterium
GCTGCAGAGTCTGTAAGGAGCATTACCATACGGTCGATACCTAAGCCGATACCGCCTGTGGGAGCCATACCGTATTCGAGAGCTGTCATAAAGTCCTCATCGGTTGTGTTTGCTTCCTCATCGCCTGCTGCAAGCTGAGCTTCCTGAGCCTTGAATCTTTCTCTCTGATCGATGGGGTCATTAAGCTCTGAGTATGCGTTTGCCATTTCCCAACCGTTCATAAAGAACTCGAAACGCTCAACATAATCGGGATTTTCGGGCTTTCTCTTTGTAAGGGGTGAAATCTCAACGGGATGATCCATAAGGAATGTGGGCTGAACAAGGTGATGCTCAACGAATTCCTCAAAGAAGAGATTAAGAATGTCGCCCTTTGTGTGTCTTGCTTCGAACTCAACGTGCTTCTCTTTTGCGAGAGCCTTTGCTTCGTCGTCAGTCTTGATTTCATTGAAGTCAATACCTGCATACTTCTTGACAGCATCAACCATTGTGATTCTCTCAAAAGGCTTACCGAGATCCATTTCAACGCCGTTGTAAACGATCTTTGTTGTGCCGAGAACTGTCTGAGCCACGTGTCTGTACAGATTTTCTGTAAGATCCATCATGCCGTGGTAGTCAGTGTATGCCTGATAAAGCTCCATGAGTGTGAATTCGGGGTTGTGTCTTGTGTCGCAGCCTTCGTTACGGAAAACTCTGCCGATTTCGTAAACTCTTTCCATACCGCCGACGATAAGTCTCTTAAGGTAAAGCTCAAGTGAAATTCTCAGCTTGAAATCCTCATCAAGAGCATTGTGGTGAGTTTCGAAGGGTCTTGCAGCCGCACCGCCCGCATTTGATACGAGCATGGGAGTCTCAACCTCGATAAAGCCCTGATTGTCAAGGTAGTTTCTGATAGCTCTGATGATAAGAGAGCGCTTGATGAATGTATCCTTTACGTCGGGATTTACGATAAGGTCAAGGTAACGCTGACGGTATCTGGTGTCAGTGTTTGTAAGACCGTGATACTTCTCGGGAAGAGGGAGAAGTGACTTTGAAAGAAGTCTGACTGACTTTGCATGAACAGAAATCTCGCCTGTTTTAGTTTTGAAAACGAATCCCTTTACTTCAACGATATCACCGATATCATACTTCTTGAAGTCAGCATATTCTTCTTCACCGATGTCGTCACGTCTTACATAGATCTGCATTTTGCCGTCACGGTCGTGAATGTTCATGAAGCTTGCCTTACCCATGGGGCGCTTTGTGATAATTCTGCCGCAGATAGCTACATCTTTATTCTCAAGCTCATCGAATTTCTCGGTGATTTCTGTGCTGTGATACTCCTGAGAAGCAAGAGTAATCTGGAAAGGATCCTTGCCTGCCTGCTGAAGAGCAGTAAGCTTGTCTATACGGATCTGTCTGAGTTCGTTAGTATTCTGTTCCGGCTCCTGAACTTCAGTTTCAGGAGTTCTGATTTCGTCAGCCATTGTTCTACTCCTTAAATATATGAATTATTTTGAAATCTCTCTGATCTCAAGCTTGATGATTCCGCCGGGAGTTTCGATATCAACTACGTCACCGACTTTGTGGCCGAGAAGACCTCTGCCAACGGGAGATTCATCTGAAATCTTATTTTCCATAGGATCAGCCTGAGGGAAGCCTACGATCTGATACTTTACTTCCTCGTTGAATTCAACATCGAAAACCTTTACGTATGAGCCGATGTGAACTGAATCTGTACCGAGGACTGATTCGTCGATAATCTGAACGTGCTGAAGTGTGTACTCAAGCTCTGTGATCTGAGCCTCAAGCTTAGCCTGTTCTGATTTTGCTTCATCGTATTCACTGTTTTCAGAAAGGTCACCGAAAGACTTTGCTTCCTTGATCTTTTCTGCAACCTCTGTTCTTCTTGTAGTACGGAGAACCTTAAGTTCGGCTTTGAGCTCGTCAACAGCCGCCTGGGTTAAAAGAAATTCTTCTGCCATGTGTATTTCATCCTTTCAGGTACGTGTTTTTTTACATTACAATATATTATAACGAATTTTCAGCCCCATGTCAAGTTATCATTAAAAATAACCTTTATGGGGCGAACTATATTTTATTGTATAAAACGTCAGTTTTTAAGGCTCTGCATGGGAGCAGGAATTCTGCCGCCTCTGTTTATGAATTTTGCGGGTGAGCAGTTGTTTACGGGCATTACGGGGCCTGAGCCGAGAAGTCCGCCGAATTCAAGCTCGTCACCCATATTCTTACCGATTGCGGGAATAACTCTGACAGCAGTTGTCTTTGAGTTGACCATGCCGATTGCTGCCTCGTCTGCGATGATTGCCGAAATTGTAGCCGCCGAAGTATCACCGGGAATAACAATCATATCAAGACCGACTGAGCAGACAGCTGTCATTGCTTCAAGTTTTTCAAGTCTGAGACAGCCCGATCTTGCAGCGTCAATCATACCTGCATCCTCAGAAACGGGAATAAACGCACCTGAAAGACCGCCCACGTGGCTTGAAGCCATTACACCGCCCTTTTTGACGGCGTCATTGAGCATTGCAAGTGCTGCAGTTGTGCCGGGACATCCGCACTGCTCAAGACCGATTTCCTCAAGAATGTGAGCAACCGAGTCACCTACTGCAGGAGTGGGAGCAAGTGAAAGGTCAACGATTCCGAAGGGCACGCCCAGTCTCTCGGAAGCAATAGTGCCGACAAGCTGACCCATTCTTGTGATTTTGAATGCAGTTTTCTTTATAAGGTCAGCAACCTGAGTAAGGTCGAGACCCTTTGATTTTGCAAGAGCTGCTCTTACAACACCGGGGCCTGAAACGCCGACGTTGATAACGCAGTCCGGCTCACCTGCACCGTGGAAGGCACCTGCCATAAACGGGTTATCTTCGGGAGCATTACAGAAAACAACAAGCTTTGCAGGGCCGATACAGTTTCTGTCCTTTGTTATTTCAGCAGCCTTTACAACAGTTTCACCCATGAGCTTTACGGCATCCATGTTGATACCGGTTTTTGTTGAGCCGATGTTTACGCTGGAGCATACGTGGTCAGTTACTGCAAGAGCCTCGGGGATAGCCTCGATAAGCTCTCTGTCTCCGTGAGCAAAGCCCTTCTGCACAAGAGCCGAAAAGCCGCCGATAAAGTTTACGCCGCAGGTAACTGCAGCTTTTTCAAGCGTAAGCGCAATTTTTACTGCGTCCTTGTTTTCGCAGGCTGCGAGAATCATTGCAACGGGAGTTACGGATATACGCTTATTGATAATGGGGATACCAAGCTCCTTCTCTATCTGCTCACCTGTTTTTACAAGGTCCTTTGCGTAGGTTGTGATTTTATTGTAAATCTTGTCACATACGACATCGATATCGCTGTGACAGCAGTCGAGAAGTGAAATACCCATAGTAATCGTACGGATATCCAGATTCTCGTCCTGAATCATGGTTATGGTTTCAAGTATGTCTTTGTGGTTAAGCAATGTCTGTCACCTCATATTGTGTGCATGGCGTTGAAAATATCCTCGTGCATTGCTCTGATTGAGAGATTCTTTTCTTCACCCAGTGCGTTCATTTCGTCTGCAAAAGCTGAGAAATCAGCGTTGATTGCCGAAATATCGGTCATCATGATCATAACAAACATATCCTGAAGGACTGACTGTGTTACCTCCATGATATTGATGTTGTACTGTGCACATTTTGCTGAAACGGCAGCAAGAATGCCCACCGTATCCTTTCCTATTACAGATATAACTGCTCTCATTTTTTATTCCTCCGTTAAATTATTCCTACGAAAATTATGGACAGCGCAAGTAATGTCTGTGCCATAAAATATGTTCCGATATTGTGGTTCTTAAGTCCGATTCTGCCCTTGTCAGCAGGGTTGAACATAAGAAGCGCAAGAGATGCGTCTGACAGAAGGAAGCAGAATGCGCCGAATGTCAGACAGACTGCACCGGGGATCGCCGCAGTGCCCATGTCGATGATGTAGTTTATTGAAAACGTTGCCGCCTTTACGAACATTGAAACAAGGAATATTCCGTAGCCTGCGCTGACGGGTACGCCTATTCCCTTAAGGGGTAGCTTCTTTACAAATCTTACAAAAAGGAATGCCAGCAGGAAAATAACTGCAAACAATGCGATATCAATTACCGAAACGTAGCTCTTTTCGGGGAAATACTGCTTCCACGCCTTGCTGAATGCGATAAGATAAAGCACGTGCGCCGACATAAAAAAGCAGAAGCCTATTGCAAAGGTCAGCGTTTTTGATTTTGCCGACAATTTCAGGTGCAGGAAAAGGTCTCCGAACCATGAAAGCAGCAGACCGATAAGCATGAATTTTGCAAACTGACTTGTGTTGCCCGAATATTTCCACGAGAGCAGCCCCAGAGTAATGAACATGGTTGCGCATATCATCTTAAAGCAGAATGACTTTACGCAGATTCCGGGACGCTGTGCCTTGAGGAAAAGAGGTACGAAAATAATTTCAACCACAACGGCAACAGCTGTAAGAGCAATAAAAAGCGGTGTTGACATGATGCATTACTCCTTTATGTTTTTTTCTTCTTTTTATAAACGTAAATCTCAGCACAGACAACCACCGCAACAGTCACGATACACAGAAGTATACGGGGAAGCGTGATCGTAAGACCTGCAGTGCCAGCTTCAAATTCATCGTAATGAGCGTTGATTTCGTCGTAAGCCTTCTGCAATTCGTATGCTGTCTGCTGAATGTCGCTTCTTGCATAGCTCTTGTCTGCAAAAATCTTTTCAGCTGCACTTACAGCGTTTGTGTAAGCAAGCTTGTAGTCGTGAAAATTGTCTGAGTTGAAAGGGGGAAGAGTCCACTGTGTGACAGTTGTTTTATAAATCTTTTCAAGCTCAGCCTTAGCTTCGTCGCAGTCATCAAGATAAGCCTTCAGCTCTGCCACATGGTCAGTCATAATAATACTGAAGCCCCTGCCGATGAGGTAATCCCACCATTCTTCGGTATCCTGCATGACTTTTCCGCAGATTTCGGGAATGCAGGGAGAAGCCATTGTGCGTATGCCTGATTCGGCTGCCTTATTCTGCACTGTTGCGCCGAAAACGACACCGTAAGGATTTGCTGTTGCAAGGTGAATACCGTCTGCAATAACAGAATCCTTCTTTACATTTGAAGTTGCCGCAAAAATCACATTTCCCTTGAAATATGTCATTATCATCGGCTCAGCTTCAATGTCAGATTTGAATGCTGTGATTTCGTCAGCACTTGCGTCTGTGTAAAGGATGATTTCGTCAAGCTTATTATATTCTTTTGCAAGATTATAGATTTTGTTTCTCAGATTCCAGTCAGCATCAATAAGGAAAAGCGGCTTCTGCTCAGCCGGATACTGTGACGATGTAGCATATCTGAAATCTCTGTCCTTGAAAACTTCTTCAAGGGTGGGAATTTTTTCTTCTGTCTGCTTTGCACCATAACCGCCGTGACCATCAAGGAGCTTAAGGGATGAAAGCTCGTCATAAGTCATTTCGGAAACAACGATATTTTCACCGTAGCCGTAGCATGTGCGCTCAACAGTTTCGTCTTCCATAAGCACAAGAACACCATCAGCTGTGACACGCACGTCAATCTCAACAATATCAGCGCCGTTATTGACTGCGGCATTGATTGATGCGATTGAATTTTCAGGCGCATTTTCACATGAGCCCTTGTGTGAAACAATGAGAGTCTTTTCTGTGTAATCACGGTATGCATCGGTTTTGTTACCCTCTGCAAAAGCAACAGAAGAAAGACTCAGAAATATAAAAACAGCAAGAAATACTGTGATGATTTTTTTGTGAATATTCATTTCAATCTCCCTGTACATAGTTATAATAATTTTATCATATATATTCCTTCCGTACAAGTATTAAATTAAATTTTATCCTTAAAATATAAAAAAATATGGACAAAATAAAAATATATAGCTATAATGATGTTTATGAACGGAGGTTTTCATTATGACCAATAAAAATTCATTTGCAAAAACACCGCCAATGGGCTGGAAC
>JAFYUD010000004.1 GCA_017549665.1 Clostridia bacterium
AAATGGGCATTTGACAAATAATCAAAAAAAGCCTCCTTGCAATAAGGAGGTTTTTTGATGTTAAATTATGAATTACCAGCCCATTTTTATCATAGTGCCGGTGCCGTCAGTATTGATTTCGCCTTTGAGGATTTTAAGCGCTTCTGTTACTGCCCAGACTTCCATCACAACCGTTGCGATGCCGAATGTAAGCACAAGTCCTGCAATTGACACAACAAGCTGAGTTACCGCACGCTTTGAATTGTCCAGATAAAAATTGTGCAGACCGAAAATTCCGCCGAATATTGCAAGCAATGCCGCAATATATGCCGAGCGCTGAGGACGGGGTGCAGGTGTATAACCTGAATGGGGAGGATAATAATTCATCTGATTATATCCGCCGTTGTAACCGTTGCCCTGATACTGCTGCTGATAGTTATACTGATTCTGCTGCTGATAAGTATTCTGTGTATTGCTCTGATTCTGCTGATTCACATTTTCCTGCTGCTCTTCGGCAGGCTGTTCGTTTTCAGGCTCCACAGCTGCAAACGGCAAACCGCAATAGGGGCAGACGTTGAAGCTGCTGTCCATAGATTTTCCGCATTGTCTGCAAGTTTTCATATTCAAGACTCCTGTTCTTTTTTTCCTTTAACAAGGTTTTTTAACTGTTCGACAGGATTGATACCCATGAAATGACGGAGTGTTCCTGCAAGGCGGCTGTGTGAAGGCGGATCCCATTCACTGCTCTTTGCATGATTTCCCGTTTCAAACCAGGGAAGAAGCTCCTCAAGCTCAGCTCTGAACTGTCTGTATGAAGGCTTCTTTCTGCTCCATGCATCCTGAGCCGTTGCGATGAATCGGGGGAAGCACATGTATTCCATATATTCCATATTACGGACATATTCCGTCCAGATAGGAATATCCGTGCCGATAACATTCTCATTGAGCTTAGTGTTGTAATTATAAACCTTGCTCAGGGGTGTCATGGCATAGGGATAATCGGCGTACATGTGGTAGAAATCGCTGACAATAATCTTATTGGGACTGTTGACCGCAAGCTTTTTCGGGTCCATCCATCTTTCAACGATTACGCTGTCTTTAAGATTACCGCTCTTGAGAGATTCATTCCATGTAATAACCTTTCTTCCCTTTGATTCAAGATGCTCTGTGATTCTGTTGATGAAATATCCCTGTAATGCCTCTTCGCCGTCAAGATTTTCGTCCTTGATGCGTTTCTGACAGCATGGGCATGATTTCCACTGTCCCTTAGGTGCTTCATCTCCGCCCAGATGTATGTATTCATCAGGGAAAATGTCACAGATTTCGTCAAGAATCGTGAAAAGAGTTTCATAGGTTTTTTCACTGCCTGCACATATTATATCATTAAAAATTCCGGGTCCGGTTTTTACGTTTACGCTCTTGCCGCCGCAGGCAAGCTCAGGCAGAGATGCAAGCAATGCCGATGCATGACCGGGCATATCAATTTCAGGTACAACCTTCATGTGATGCTTGTGGGCAAATTCAATGACTTCCTCCATCTGCTCACGGGTGAAGTGTCCTGAATAATCATCGTTATTCTGTTCTTCTGCAAAGTTACTGCCGTGACGCACGGAGCCGATTTCCACAAGCTCCGGATATGCTTTGATTTCAGGTCTCCAGCCCTGATCATCCGTAAGGTGCCAGTGAAAAACATTGAAACGCATCTTTGCACAGCGTGTTATCATTGTCTTCAGCTCTTCAACACCGAAGTAATGACGGCAGCAGTCGATCATAAACGCACGGTATGCATAACGGGGCGCATCCTGAATATAAACATTGGGAAGATTCATTCCGCACTGGAATTTAATCTGCTCAAGCGCATTTTCAGCATAGAAAAGACCTGCCTCGTCTGCAGCTGTGATTGAAATGACATTTTCAATACGGATTCTGAATTCTTCCCTGCCGAGCGAAGAATCAATCCTTTTAATAACCTTTGCTGTTTTTTTTGTAAACCCCTCAATATAATAAATTGACTCGGGGGCAGGTATCATTGAAAGCTTCATTTACTTCACCTCATAAAATTATAGGAACATTTTCTTTAATTATCATTGAATCCTCGGTAACAACGCAGTTTACGGCAAGTATCTCAACGCCTGCATTCTCTGCATTCCGCAGCGCATCACCAAACTGTCTGTGCATTTCGTCGTTGGGTGAAAATGCACTGATATTCTCCATCTGGATGACAAACAGTATTTTCGCCTTATATCCGTCATTCAGACATTCAGCAAGCTCGTTGATGTGCTTTACTCCCCTTTCGGTGGGAGCATCGGGAAAAAGTGCAAGAGAATCTTTTTCAAGTGTTACGCCCTTGACCTCAACAAAAATTTTTTCATCACCGTTTTCCACATAAAAATCGAATCGGGATTTGCCGTATTTCGTTTCGGGACGGATAATACCGTGAGGATAAATCTTTCTCAGATATTCCCCTGCCGCAATGTTGGGTGCCTGAGAATCCATATTTATCATCATACCGTTTTTCACTACCGAAACAAGGTCGTATTTTGTCTTACGTTCAGGATTATCACTTTCTGCAAGAAAAACGATTGCATTTTCAGTGAGCAATTCCCTGCATCTGCCTGTGTTTTTCACATGACAGACAACCTCTTCACCGTGAAGTCTGCAGTAAACAATAAATCTGTTGGGGCGTGAAATAAATTCAGCTTTGTGAATTTTATTGTATCTCATAAATCAAAAACCCCGGTTAATATTTTTCAAAGAATAAGTTAAGACTGACCAACAAGTCTGTACTTGCCGTGCTTCTCAGCCTCTTCGTAGGAAGACCAGAAATAAGATGAAACATCCATTCCGTCTGCAGCTTCATTGACAATTTTCGCAAATTCACGGGTGAATATCTCTGAAGAAGCAACGCTCAGATGCGTATCATCATAAAATGCAGATGTATCATCAAACAATTCATTCTTTGTTCTGAGAAGATTCATATCATAGTATTCAAAGCCGTGACCTTCCGCCCACTGACGGTGCTTATTCATAACTGCATCGGCATTTGAATGCCTGTAAACGTATCTGTCATTGATGGGAGTCACAACAACAATTGTACGAACCTCATGCTCCTTGCAAAGCTGAGCAATTTTTTCAAGATAGTTCATGTTATACTCAGTTTCATTTTCATCAAACTGTGAAGTGCCGAAATTCTTGAGATAATCATCAACCGTTGTACTGCAGTCATTTGAAGCAACACCTCTGTAACCCTTTGTTGATGAGTTATCATACTGTCTGCCGTCATTGAGAAGTGTCTTTATACTCTCAACACCACGGTTGAAGGTATCGTAAGCGACTCTGTCATATTCATTTATATACATGGACGTAAAGAAATATCCTGCTCTTTCGGTTATACTGTCAAGTCTGCCGAGCACATAAAGGTCACCTTCAGACCCTTCTGCCTTACGGTCACGTGTTGTGGCATTGTAAGAAAGCTCAATGACGACAGTATCAACATCATTTCTTTCAAGCTCTTTTTTTACAAGAGTGTATCTGCCCTTCATGGTCATAAGTGCACCTGCGAGATTGTAGATGTTTACGCC
>JAFYUD010000058.1 GCA_017549665.1 Clostridia bacterium
CGGGCAATAAGAAAACAAGAAGCTGTACACGATGCAGCTATTCCGAAACGGAAAAAATCCAGAACAGCAAAATTGTTTATCTTACCTTTGACGACGGCCCCGGTCAGTATACAGAAAGACTTCTGGGTTATCTCAGAAAGTATGACGTAAAAGCAACATTCTTTGTAACAAATCAGTTTCCCAAGTACATATACAATCTTAAAACCATGGCTGAGGACGGCCATGCAATAGGTGTGCATACGCTTACTCATTCATGGAATATATACTCCGGTGAGTATTCATACATGAAGGATTTTAACGCAATGCACGATATAATCAAGCGTGAAACGGGAATTGACACTAAAATTTTCAGATTCCCCGGCGGCACGAATAATACCGTAAGCCGCAGCTACTGCAGAGGTATCATGTCTGCTATGTCAAGAAAAATGATCAACAACGGTTATTACTATTTTGACTGGAACGTGGACTGCTGTGATACTCTGGGCTACAGTGCGTCTCAGATTGCAAGCACCACAATCGGTCAGATAAAAGGGAAGTCGGAATCCATCGTGCTTATGCATGATATAAAGAAGGCTACAGTTGATGCAATCCCCACAATTATTGAGTATTGTCTCAACAACGGATATGTATTTGATGTTCTTGATGAAAATTCTCCCGCAATCCGTTTTTCACCTGTCAATTGATATTCAGGACCCGCACATTCTGCGGGTCTTTTTCTGTATATATATTTTTATTTATTGACTTTAAGTGCATTTAGGTATATACTTTATTATGTTAGATTGTAAATAAATGAAATGAGGTATTTATTATGTATAATTTTCCTATCGGTGTTATTATAGACAGCTTCAGATGTGACCTTAAAGAAGCTGTAGTCAAGGCTGCAAAGCTTGGCGCAAACGGTATTCAGGTTTACGCTTCAAGAGGCGAAATGGCTCCCGAAAATCTTTCAAAGGAGAAAAGAAAGGAATTTCTCAAGCACGTAAAGGATAATGGTCTTGTTATCTCTGCTCTCTGCGGTGATCTTGGCGGCGGCGGATTCACTGTTCCCGAAAACAATCTCTGGAAGGTTGAAAAGTCAAAGGAAATCCTCGAGCTTGCAAAGGAGCTTGAAACTGATATCGTTACAACACATATCGGTGTTGTTCCTTCTGATCCCAACCATGACCGTTATAAAATCATGCAGGAGGCATGCTTCTCACTTGCTGAGTATGCAGACAAGCTCGACGCTCATTTTGCTATCGAAACAGGTCCCGAAACATCAGCTGTTCTCAAGACATTCCTTGATTCACTGGGCTCAAAGGGGGTAGGTGTAAACCTTGACCCTGCAAACCTTGTAATGGTTACAGGTGATGACCCCGTAAAGGCTGTTCACAATCTTAAGGATTATATCGTTCACACTCACGCAAAGGACGGCAAGCAGCTTTTCTATCTTGATCCCGAAATCGTATACGGCATCAAGAAGGATATCATCGTTGAGGATGATTCATTCATCGAAGTACCTCTCGGTGAAGGCAGTGTTGATTTTCCCAACTATCTCAAGGCTCTTGAAGAAATCGGTTTCAACGGCTTCCTCACAATCGAGCGTGAAGTCGGTGACAATCCTGCTGCTGATATCGGCAGAGCTGTTGATTTTCTTAAAAATATTATTGCAAATAACTGATCAAAGGATATAAATATGAAACTCTGGACAGGACGCTTCTCAAAGGAAGCTGACAAAATTACAAATGATTTTAACTCTTCAATCGGCACAGACAAGAGAATGTACCGTGAGGATATAGAGGGCAGTATTGCGCATGCTACCATGCTCGGAATTCAGGGAATAATCTCTGCCGAAGATGCAGACAAAATAGTTGACGGTCTTAAGACTATCAGGGATGAGATTGATTCAGGCGCTCTTGAAATTGACATGACAGCTGAAGATATCCATACTTTTGTTGAAGGTGAGCTTACAAGAAGAATCGGCGATGCAGGTAAGCGACTTCATACAGCAAGAAGCCGTAACGACCAGGTCGCACTTGATGTAAGACTTCATCTTATCAGAGAAAATGAAGCTGTTGACGAGCTTCTGTGTAATCTTATTTCAGTGCTTGCTGATATGGGTGAAAAATACGCAGAGACAGTAATGCCCGGTTATACACATCTTCAGCGTGCACAGCCCGTTACGTTCGGTCACTATATGCTTGCTTATGCTGAAATGTTCCTTCGTGACAGGGAAAGACTTGCTGACTGTAAAAAGAGAACTGCACGTTCACCTCTGGGCTGCTGTGCTCTTGCAGGTACTACTTACAATACAGACAGAAACAAGACTGCAGAGCTTCTCGGCTTCAACGACGTCTGCCACAATTCTCTTGACGGTGTATCTGACAGAGATTTTATTATTGAGCTTGCATCATGCCTTTCAACTGTTGCTGTTCATCTTTCAAGATTTTCCGAGGAGATAATTCTCTGGTGCTCACATGAGTTCAGATTCATTGAGCTTGACGATGCATTCTCAACAGGCTCAAGCATCATGCCTCAGAAGAAGAATCCTGATATTGCTGAGCTTGTTCGTGGCAAAGCAGGCAGAGTATTCGGTGACAATATGACAATTCTTACTGTAATGAAGGGTATTCCCCTTGCATACAACAAGGATATGCAGGAAGACAAGGACTGCATTTTTGATGCTGTTGATACAGTAAAGGCTTGTCTTACAGCGTTTATTCCCATGCTTGATACTATGACAGTAAAAGCAGAAAATATGAGAAAGGCTGCAGCAGGCGGATTTATCAACGCAACTGACTGTGCTGACTACCTTGTTTCAAAGGGTATGCCTTTCCGTGATGCATATAAGGTAACAGGTGCGCTTGTTGCACTTTGTATTGAAAAGAATACAACTCTTGAGGAGCTTCCTCTTGATGAGTATAAGAAATTTACCCCCGAATTTGATGAGGGTGTATATGAAGCTGTCAATCTTGACAGATGTACAGAAATGAGAACATCTCTCGGCGGCCCTGCTTTTGAAAATGTAAGAGCAGAAGCTGCAAGAGTAAAATCTCTTATAAAGTAATTTATGGAAACTAAGAATCGCTCTATAAAACAGCGTTTTTATGCTGCATCCTTTACCCGCATAGTGGCGGCAGGTTATTTCATCCTGCTGCTTCTGGGTACATTCCTTCTTATGCTGCCCGTGTCGGCAGTGTCAGGTGAGTGGACATCTTTTCCCGATGCACTCACAACAGCAACTTCCGCTTCCTGCGTTACAGGTCTTATAGTGTTTGATACCTTCACTCACTGGTCCTTGTTCGGTCAGGTGGTGCTTCTCGGACTCATTCAGATGGGTGGTCTGGGATATATGACGCTCATTACTGTTTTTTCTGTCCTTATCGGGCGTAAAATCAGTCTCAGGGAAAGAGGTCTGCTGTAAGAAAGCACCAATTCTCTGTATCTTGGCGGTATAGTCAACCTTACAAAGAAAACTGTTGCGGGCACGCTGATTTTCGAAGGTATAGGTGCAGTTATTCTCACATTGCGGTTTTACGGGGTTTTCGGTCTGGAAAGAGCTGTTTATTACGGAATTTTTCATTCGGTTTCCGCATTCTGCAACGCAGGCTTTGACCTGATGGGTGTGCTGTCGCCATACAGCTCAATGGAAAAGTTCAATTCAGACCCCATTGTGCTGCTGACTCTTTCCGCACTTATAGTCACAGGCGGTATCGGTTTTGTTGTATGGCAGGATATTACCGAAAACAGATTCCGATTCAGAAAATACAGACTTCATTCAAAAATAGCAATATCAACAAGTCTTATACTTCTTTTCTCAGGCAGTGTTCTGATTTTTGCTCTTGAGTATAACAACACTCTTGCAGGGATGAATCTTGTTGATAAAATTTTTAATTCACTTTTCACTTCAGCATCTGCACGTACGGCAGGCTTCGGGTCGATAGCACTTGCCGATATGACTCCCGGCTCATATCTTTTACACATTGTGTATATGCTTATCGGCGGAAGCCCCGGCTCAACAGCAGGCGGACTCAAAACAACTACATTTGCGGTGTTTCTGATTACTGCATGGGCAGGCATCAGAAATTCCGAAAATGTGAATGTTTTCAGAAGAAGACTCGGCAACGATATTATCCGCAAGGCACTGACAGTAGTCATGATTTATTTTTCACTTGTCTTTGTCTCTGCAATAGTTATCAGTGCAACAAATCCTGAGCTGACTCTTGCTGAAATTCTTTTTGAGGTTTCATCGGCAATCGGTACAGTGGGAATCTCCTGCGGAGTAATGGAAAAAGCTGATATGTCATGTCAGATGATTCTGACACTACTTATGTACTGCGGACGAGTAGGAAGTATGTCTTTTGCCATGATATTCACACAAAGCAAAACACCGTCAAAGGTGCTTTTGCCTGAAGAAAAAATTATTATCGGATAGGTTTTTGTTATGAAAAATATTCTTGTTATAGGTCTCGGCAGATTCGGCAGACACCTTGCTCAAAAATTTGTTGAGCTCGGTGACGAGGTCATGGTTATTGACCGTGATGAAGAGATTGTTCAGTCAATGATGAACGTTGTCACTTATGCTCAGATCGGTGACTGTACAAAGGAAGAGGTTCTAAGGTCTCTTGGTGTCAATAATTTCGATATCTGCTTTGTATGCATGGGTGAGGATTTTCAGTCCAGCCTCGAAATCACAGATCTGCTCAGAACGCTCGGTGCAAAGTATATCGTCAGTAAAGCAGGCAGAGATATTCATGCAAAATTCCTTCTTAAAAACGGTGCTGACGAAATTGTCTACCCGGAAAAGGATATGGCTGAAAAGCTTGCAGTCAGATTCAGCTCGAATCATCTTATTGACTTCTTCTCAATTTCTGATGATGTTGCTGTTTATGAAATTTTTGTGCCGTCATCATGGTACTCAAAAAGCATTGTTGATCTCAATGTCCGTTCAGAGTACGGAATAAATATTCTCGCTGTCAGAAATGCTGACGGTGAAGTAAATGCAAATCCCGGTCCCGGATATGTCTTTGCAAAGGGCGATCAGATGTTTGTCCTTGCAACACAGTCAAGCGTAAAAAAATTTATAAAGTAACAGGTGCAGTTTATGGCTAAAACCGTTTCAATACTGAATCAGAAGGGCGGAGTAGGAAAGACTACTACAGCCGTCAACCTTTCCGCAGCCATCGGCGCAAGAGGTAACAGACTTCTTCTTGTTGATATTGACCCTCAGGGCAATTCCACAAGCGGCTACGGAATAAATAAAAGAGAAATAAAAAATTCATCTTATGAAGTTCTTACAGGTGAAATAAAAGCAAGCGAAGCGATTATACATACAGAGTTTGAAAATGTTGATCTTATTCCTGCAAATATGAATCTTGCAGGTGCTGAGCTTGAAATCATAGATATGAAAAACAGAGAGAGCATTTTAAGAAATGCACTGGCTGAAATCTGGGAGGATTATGATTATATCTTCCTTGACTGTCCGCCTTCCCTCGGACTTATCACTCTGAATGCACTTACTGCTTCAGATACATTTTTAGTACCTATCCAGTGTGAATATTATGCATTGGAGGGGCTTTCACAGCTCATGTCAACTGCGAGAAAAATCAAGCAGAAATACAATGAGTATCTTGAGCTTGAGGGTGTACTTCTTACAATGTATGACGGAAGACTCAATCTTACTCAACAGGTTGTTGCGGAGGTAAAACGATTCTTCCCCAAGAAGGTATACTCAACCACAATTCCCCGTAATGTCAGACTTTCCGAAGCTCCCGGCTTCGGTCAGCCGATAATGTATTTTGATAAAAATTCCAAAGGTGCCGTTGCATATTCATCACTTTGCGATGAATTCCTTGCACAGCAGAAATGAAAGGAGAACTATACATGAAGGTATTATTTGCAGTCAGCGAAGCAAAGCCCTTTATCGCAAGCGGCGGTCTGGGCGATGTAGCAGGTTCACTTCCCCAGGCATTAAGAAAGAGAATGATCGGTTGCCGTGTTGTTATGCCTCTTTACTCAGGCATAAAGCAGGAATACAGAGATCAGATGAAGTTTATCACAAATATCACAGTCCCCGTTGCATGGAGAAGACAGTACTGCGGTATTTTTGAGCTCAGAAAAGACGGAGTTATATATTATTTTCTTGACAATGAGTATTATTTCAAGCGTGATTCAATCTACGGGCATTATGATGATGCTGAGAGATTTGCATTCTTCTCAAGAGCAGTAATGGAAATCATTCCCGAAATCGACTTCAAGCCTGATGTTATTCATTGTAATGACTGGCAGACAGCACTTGTGCCTGTTTATTACAGCACAATGTATGCACAGAAGCCCGGTTACGAAAATATCAAGACAGTTTTCACAATTCACAATATTCAGTATCAGGGCAAATACGGCAAGGATCTCAACACTGATGTTGTCGGTCTTTCACCCTATGATGAGCATCTTATCGAATACGACGGCTGTGTGAATCTTATGAAGGGCGCAATTGAAACAGCAAACAAGGTTACAACTGTAAGTCCCACTTATGCAAATGAGATTCTTGATCCCTGGTTCTCACACGGACTTGATCCCATTCTCAGCCAGCGTGCATGGAAGCTTCAGGGTATTCTTAACGGTATCGGATACGATATGTACAATCCTGAAACAGATAAGGATATCTGGTTCAATTTCACAGCTGCAGAGCCTGAAAACAAGAAGAAGAACAAGGCAGAGCTTCAGAAATATTTCGGTCTTCCCGAAAATGAAAATGCACCTATCGTTGCAATGGTTTCAAGACTTGTCGGTCATAAAGGCTTTGACCTTGTAAAGGCTGTTCTCGAAGAGTTTATCTGCACTTCTGATGCACAGATTGTTGTTCTCGGCTCAGGTGAATGGCAGTATGAAAGCTTCTTCTCAGAACTTGCTGCAAAATATCCTGACAGAGTCGGTCTTAAACTCGGTTTCTTTGCTGATCTTGCAAACAAGATTTATGCAGGCTCAGACATTTTCCTTATGCCTTCAAAGAGTGAGCCTTGCGGTCTTTCTCAGATGATTGCCCTCAGATACGGTTCAATCCCCATTGTCAGAGAAACAGGCGGTCTCAAGGATTCAATCCAGGACAGCGGTATGGGCGAAGGCAACGGCTTTACATTCACAAATTACAATGCACACGATATGCTTCACGCTATGAGAAGAGCAGTCGAAGGCTTCAAGGATGCTGAAGGCTGGTCAATCCTCGTTAAGCGTGCAATGGAAGGTGACCTTAGCTGGGGTCGTTCCGCAAGTGAGTACATCAAGATGTACAAGAGTATTCTCGGAGGCTGATTATGGCAGAATTTTTACTTTCAGCCTTTGCTGATGAAGGCGGCAAGACTATTGAAGAGCAGATAAAGGCTCTTAAAGACAATAATCTTACCCATATCGAACCCAGAGGCATCAACGGTACAAATATTTCCGATTATACGCCTGAAATGGCAAAAGAGCTCAGAAAGATTCTTGACGATAACGGAATCGGAGTTTCTGCAATCGGCTCACCCTTCGGTAAAATCGGAATCAAGGATGATTTTGCACCTCATTTTGAAAAGTTCAAGAGAAGTGTTGAAAATGCGTGTATTCTCGGCACTGAAAATATCCGTATGTTCAGCTTTTTCATTGACGAAAACGAAGATTATTCCGTATACCGTGATGAGGTAATGGAGAGACTTGAAAGATTCTGTTCATACTCTCTTGAAAGCGGAATATGGTGCTGCCACGAGAATGAAAAGGGCATTTACGGTGATACTGATGACAGATGCCTTGATATTCTTACCTCGCTTGACGGAAAAATCAAGGGCGTTTTTGACCCTGCAAACTTTATTCAGTGCGGTGTTAAAATTATTCCCGCATATGAAAAGCTTGCCGATTATATTCACTATATGCATATCAAGGATGCAAGATTTTCTGACGGCTTCGTCGTTCCTCCCGGAACAGGCGACGGTCAGATAAAAGAGCTTCTTGCATTGTTCAGTAAAAAAGAAGGCAAGAGATTCCTTACTCTCGAGCCGCATCTTAAGGTCTTTGACGGACTTAAAGATCTTGAGCAGGAAGGCGGCACTGCAGACGTGCTGAAGGATGATTATACTTATAAGACAAACGTAGAAGCATTTGCCGTTGCTGCAGATGCACTTCACGGTATTCTTGCTCAGATATAATATCAGCTCCAAGGGGTGATATGATGACTTATGACGGTCAGGGAAACGGCTTTCCCCCCGAAAACAACAATTACAACAATATGAATTCCGGAGCGGACGGATATTTTCAGCAGCAGTATTTGCAACCGTCGTTTGTTCCCATGCCTGTCTGGGCGAGGGAAAAATCGTACATCAGAAAGCTCAGTCTGCTTGCAGGCGGCTCAATACTTCTTTATATAATTATTTCAGGAATATATGTAGCCGTATTTCAGGGTGTCAGTGCTCTTGTTGAATCAGCAGGCAGTAAGTATGCACCGCTTTTTGCTGCGGTTACGGAATCTTCGGAATTCCAGTATCTGTTCAACACTCTTTATTCAATAATTGCAGTTGGCGGACCGTTTTTTGTGATGGGATATATTTTCAGAAAAAAAGGTCTTGCAGGTAATATACCTATGGGCGTGCCGAAAAAAGCAGCTTTTCTGCCTGTGGTGGTGTTTGCAGGCTTCGGCTTGTGTTTTGTGGGTAATATCATTACCACATATCTCGATGTTATTATCGAGATGCTAACCGGTTCAGGACTTGACAGTATTCCTTTGCCCGAAACACCGAAAAATCCGTTAGGTATTTTCCTTTTCTTCCTGAGCACTGCAGTTGTGCCTGCGCTTATTGAAGAAGTTGCGCTCAGAGGAATCATAATGCAGCCCCTCAGACGTTACGGTGACTGGTACGCAATTATCTGTTCATCGCTGATTTTCGGTCTTATGCACTGCAATCTCGTGCAGATTCCTTTTGCGATAATTGCAGGTGTGGTAATAGGCTATGCCGTAATCGTTACGGAGTCTGTGTGGACGGGCGTCCTGATACATTTTCTCAATAACGGCTTTTCCGTGCTTGTTTCAATTATGGCAGACTTTTACGGTCCTGATTCGATTCAGAGCAGGATATGCAACATTGTGTATTACGTGATTATGGTTTCAGGCTGTGCGTGTGCTTATTTTGTATACAAGAAGTTCAGAGACACGCCCATGAAGACGTCACCTCTTATCAACAGCGGAAAGAAATTCTACGGAAATCCTCCTCTGTTTTCAGCAAGAATTTCTCAGGGCAAGCTTTACAAGGCATACATTTTTACGGTGCCGATGATTGCTGCATTTGCTGCAGTATGTTACGAAACGGTGCTTGTTCTGATGTATTCATAATTGAATCTGAAATTTTGCCGTCTGATATCATCAGACGGTATTTTTTTTGTTTTTTTATTGCAATCCGTGGAAAAAATTGTTATACTGTACTCATAATGCGGCAGTTCGTGTATATATATACAAAGATTTATCCGTATTATTTTTCAATTTGGCTGAAATGCTGATTGATAATGTTTTCACAATATAATATAATATTTATTGTGTTAAAAGATTTAAAAATTCTTTATTATAAAAGGAGATTTCAAAATGAGCGTTTTAAACAAAAAGACAATTGAAGACATTCAGGTTGCCGGTAAAAAGGTTCTTGTACGTTGCGACTTCAACGTAAAGATGGAAAACGGCGTTATCACAAGTGACAAGAGAGTTGTAGCTTCTCTTCCCACTATCAAGTACCTTCTTGCTAACAATGCAAAGGTTATCCTTTGCTCACACCTCGGCAGACCTAAGGGTGAATTCAATCCCGAATTTTCAATGGCTCCCGTTGCAGAGTGCCTTTCAAAGTACCTCGGCATCGAAGTTAAGCTTGCTAAGGACGTTGTAGGCGAGTCAGCACAGGCTCTTGCTGCAGACCTTAAGGAAGGCGAAGCAATGCTTCTTGAAAATGTTCGTTTTGAAAAGGGCGAAACAAAGAATGACGAAGAGCTCAGCAAGCAGTTTGCTGCTCTTGCAGACATCTTCGTAAACGATGCTTTCGGTTCAGCTCACAGAGCACATTCATCAACAGCTGGTGTTGCAGCTTTTGTTGAAGATACAGCTATCGGCTACCTTATGCAGAAGGAAGTTGACACAATGGGTAAGGCTCTTGAAGATCCTGCAAGACCCTTCGTTGCTATCCTTGGCGGTGCTAAGGTTTCAGACAAGATCGGTGTTATCGAAAACCTTATGGACAAGGTTGATACACTTATCGTAGGCGGCGGTATGGCTTACACATTCTACGCAGCAAACGGCCACACAGTTGGTACATCAATCTGCGAAGAAGACAAGATCGAGCTTGCTAAGAACATGATGAAGCTTGCTCAGGAAAAGGGCGTTAAGTTCCTTATCCCCGTTGATAACAGAGTTGGTACAGAGTACAAGCCTGACACAGAGTGCCAGATCGTTGACTGTGACAAGATTCCTGATGACTGGATGGGTCTTGATATCGGTCCCAAGTCAGAAAAGCTCTTCACAGAAGCTCTTGAGGGCGCAGGCACAGTTATCTGGAACGGACCTATGGGCGTTTCAGAGTGGGATCAGTTTGCTTCAGGTACAATTTCTGTTGCTAAGGCTGTTGCAGCTGCTACAGATGCAGGCGCAGTTTCAATCATCGGTGGCGGTGACTCAGCTGCTGCTGTCAAGAAGCTTGGCTTCAATGACAAGATGACACACGTTTCAACAGGTGGCGGTGCTTCTCTTGAATTCCTTGAGGGTAAGGATCTTCCCGGTATTGCTTGCATTGCAACAAAATAATTGATTTCTCGTAGGGGCGGGCATTGCCCGTCCGTACACATATATGAAAGGGTAATTGAAATGAATAAAGCACTTCGTAAAGCAGTTATCGCAGGTAACTGGAAAATGAATAAGACTCCTGCTGAGACAAAGGCTCTCATCAACGAAATGAAGCCTCTCGTTGCAGGTGCAGATTGTGACGTTGTTCTCTGCGTTCCTTACATTGATGTTTTCGCAGCAATGGAAGCAGCAGAAGGCTCAAATATCAAAATCGGTGTTGAAAACTGTCACTGGGCAGAAAGCGGTGCTTTCACAGGTGAAGTTTCAGCAACAATGCTCAAGGAAATCGGTGTTCCTTACGTAATCATCGGTCACTCAGAGAGAAGACAGTACTTCGGTGAAACAGACGTAACTGTTCAGAAGAGAACAAGAGCTGCTCTTGATGCAGGTCTTACAGTTATCCTCTGCGTTGGTGAATACCTTGAGCAGAGAGAGCAGGGCATCACAGAAGAAGTTGTCCGTATGCAGACAAAGATCGCTCTCGGCGGCGTATCAGAGGCTGAGCTTGACAACATCATCATCGCTTACGAACCCGTTTGGGCTATCGGTACAGGCAAGACAGCTACAGCTGAGCAGGCTAACGAAGTTAACCATGCAATCAGAGTTTGTGTTGCTGAGCTTTACGGTCAGGCAGCTGCTGACAAGATGGTTGTTCAGTACGGCGGTTCAATGAACGCTGCTAATGCTGACGAGCTTCTTGCTCAGGAAGATGTTGACGGCGGTCTTATCGGCGGTGCATCACTCAAGGCTGAAGATTTCTCAGTTATCGTTAAAGCTGCTTCAAAATAATTGATCAATATTGCGGGCAGGGAACTCCTTGCCCGTTTTATTTGGAAAGGATAAAACTATGAAAAAACCTTATGTTCTTTGTATTATGGACGGCTACGGCTCAAACCCCGGAGCAAAGGGAAATGCGATTGAATTTGCAAAAACTCCCTGTCTTGATAAAATTTTTGCAGAAAATCCCAACACACTCATTGGTGCATCAGGTCTTGATGTAGGTCTTCCCGACGGTCAGATGGGAACCTCTGAAGTTGGTCACACAAATATCGGTGCCGGCAGAGTTGTTTACCAGATGCTCGTTAAGATTTCAAAGACAATCAAAGACGGTGAGCTTGGCAATGTTAAGGCTCTTGCTGACGCTATGGATGCTTGTAAGGCAAAGGGTACAGCTCTTCACCTTGTAGGTCTTCTTTCAGACGGTGGTGTTCACAGCCACATCGAGCACCTTTTCGGCCTTGTTGAAATGGCTAAGGCAAAGGGACTTGAAAAAGTTTATGTTCACGCAGTTACAGACGGCCGTGACGTTTCTGTTGAGTCAGGTAAGGGCTTTATGGCAGACTGTCTTGCAAAGTTTGAAGAAATCGGCGTAGGTAAGATTGCTACTATCTCAGGCAGATATTATGCAATGGACCGTGACTTTGCATGGGACAGAGAAGAAAAGGCTTATGCTGCTATGGTTTACGGTGAAGGCAATCAGTGTGACTGTCCCGTTAAGGCTATGGAGGAATCCTATGCAAACGGCATTACAGACGAATTCGTTCTTCCCGTAGTTATTGATAAAGACGGTATGATCAAGGATAACGATTCAGTTATCTGTTTCAACTTCCGTCCTGACAGAGCAAGACAGCTTACAAGAATATTTGTTGACCCCGATTTCAACGGCTTTGAGAGAAAGACAGGTCACATGAATCTTGACTACGTCTGCATGACTCAGTATGATGCAACAATGCCCAATGTAACAGTTGCATTTGCTAACGAAGACCTTACAATGACAATGGGTGAATATATTTCATCACTCGGTATGACACAGCTCCGTATTGCTGAAACTCAGAAGTATGCTCACGTAACATTCTTCTTCAACGGTGGTGTTGAGGCTCAGTTCGAGGGTGAAGACAGAATCCTTATCAATTCACCCGACGTTGCAACATTCGATCTTAAGCCCGAAATGAGTGCTTACGAAGTAACAGATGCAGTTGTTGAGCAGGTTCTCAGCGGCAAGTATGATGTTATTATCATTAACTATGCTAACTGCGACATGGTTGGCCATACAGGTATTTTTGAAGCAGCAGTTGCAGCAGTTGAGGCTGTTGACGAGTGCGTAGGCAGACTTGCAGACGCAGTTGCTAAGATGGACGGTAAGATGATCATCACAGCTGACCACGGTAACGCAGACAAGATGGTTGACGAGTCAGGCGAGGCATTCACACCTCACTCAACAAATCCCGTACCCGTTGTTACAGTAGGCAGCAGCTACCAGCTCAAGGAAGGCGGCAAGCTCTGTGACCTTTGCCCCACACTTCTTGATATCATGGGTCTTGCACAGCCTGCAGAAATGACAGGAGAGAGCTTACTTATCAAATAAATTTGATAAGTAAATGATGGTTGCTTGCGCAAATGATGGCGCGTTGCAGATGATGGTGCTTCGCAATGATGGTTGCCTTCGGCAAATTATTTGCAACCATCCCATCATATTGAATATTTATATTCAATCCATCATTGTAACTTGTTACTCTATCATTTTAATCGAAGATTAAACCATCATCACAGGAGGATTTGCTGTGAAGGAGAATAATATTCTCATTGATTTATCTATTGATCTTGCAATAGAAATTGTTGAGCTTACGAAAATATTAAAATCAAAGCAACAATCAGTTATTGCTAATCAGATCTGCCGTTGTGGAACAAGTGTCGGAGCAAATATTCATGAAGCTCAGTATGCTCATAGTCGTGCTGATTTTATTGCAAAGTTTGAAATAGCACTAAAGGAAGCTAATGAAACATCTTATTGGCTATTGATACTTTACAGAACGAATTACATAGATGAACAGTATTACAGGAAGATTGACGGATTATGTGCAAGAATCAAAGCTGCACTTGTTGCATCCTGTAAAACAGCAAAAAACAATAAATGAAAACACCGCATCGGGTAACCGGTGCGGTGTTGTTTGTTATTTAAGGGAAATAATGTTGTTTTCATAACCGAGAAAATATAATGGACTGACATTGTAGAAGTCGCACAATTTTATAAAATCCTCTATCGTCAGTTTTGCCCGCCTTTTTTCAATGTGATCATATCCTTGTTGCGATTTTGAAATAACTTTCGCAACATCTTTTTGAGATAAATCATTGTCAATACGTATATTTACAAGCCTGTCAATATAATCCATTTTTATCACCATAATTATTATAAAATACTCATATTGTGAGTATTGACATTAACTCAAAAGTTGAGTATAATATTTTATGGAGGTGGTTTTATGGCATATAAAACGATTGGCTTTGTAGAAAATGATAAGGAATTGATTGAAAAAATCGAAAAGTACAGAAAAGAAAATAACTTATCTTTTATCGGAGCCATAAGAAAGTTATGTGCAGATGCACTTGATTTCAAGCGTTTAACAAAATAAAATCAGAAAGGTGAAAATTATGAAAAAATTTGTTTCATTTGTTTTATCTGTAGTGATATTAATATAATTGTGAGTTTATAAGGAGATTTTTATGAGTATTTATACAGCAAATGATTTGCAATTAAAAGTTAATAGCAATAATGCTTGGACTGTTATGTGCCGTGCATTACCATCTAAAAATACAAACATCTTCATCCCTGAAATTATTGCAAATCGTTATATTACAAAAATTGCACATGAAGCATTTAAAAGTGATTCATTTTTAGAAATGATTAAAATTCCGAAGTCTGTTGAAAAAATAGGACATATGGCATTTATGGAGTGTACACATTTAAAAAATGTCGTTATTCCGAACAGCTTTGATAA
>JAFYUD010000059.1 GCA_017549665.1 Clostridia bacterium
CCCTATGATGGGTACTATCGTTGATAACGGTAAGTTTAAAATGGGTAAATACAGACCATGGATACTTATAGGCACACTTTGTAACGCAGTCATTCTTGCTTTACTGTTCAACAATATATTCGGATTATCCGGAGTTTCTCTTTATGTCTACATTGCGTTCATGTATATATTCTGGGGAATGACCAACACTCTTGCCGATATTCCCTATTGGTCAATGGTACCGTCATTCACAAATGACGCAAAGAAAAGAAGCCTTATTGCTACAACTGCAAGAACATTCTCAGGTCTCGGTCAGGGCATAGTTTCAATCGGCGGCCCCATTCTCATGGGACTTGTAAGTATTACTTCTGATCCCCTTACAGGTGAAAAAGTATACGACGAAAGAACATTTATGATTATGTCTCTCGTATGCGCTGTAGGTCTCGTAATGTTTTCTACTATCAGTGTTGCAAGCGTCAAAGAAAAGCACAGAACTCCTTCTTCAGAAAAGCTTTCTTTCAAAAAAATCTTTTCGGTTGTCAAAAACAACGATCAGCTTGTTATATTCATGTTGTTTGCAATGCTTTCAAATGCAGGATTCTACATGATTTCAGGTGTCGGCGCATATTATTTCGACGTTGTTGTCGGTGACAGCAGCAAGCAGAGCAGCTTCAATACTCTCGGTGCTGTAGGTTCAATTCTCGGACTTGCAGTTATACCCATTATGATGAAATTCACTTCAAGAAGACGAACATATCAGTTTTCCCTTTCACTTGCAATTTTCGGATATATCGGAATGCTTATCTCAGCAAAAGCATTCGGAAGTCTTACAGGAATGAGCATATTTTATCTCATTGCTCAGACAGGCACAGCTTCAATGTTTGTTTCCCAGACAGTATTCCTTGCAGATATTGTTGACTACGGCGAATTCAAAATGGGCTTCAGAGCTGAATCAGTGACATTTTCCATGAAAGGCTTCCTTCAGAAAATGGCATACACAATTCAGACTATCATCCTTTATGCAGGTCTTTCAATTTCACATTATGACGGTGAGCTTCATTCAGCTAACCCTGAAGCTGCACACACAGCTATTTCAGCAATGATGCTTGTTCTTCCTATGATTCTTATGGCATTGTCACTTATTCTTTTCTCAACAAAGTTCAAGCTTACAGACAAGAAGATGGAAGAAATCACAGCAGAGCTTTCAAAATCAAAATAAACATAAAATATCTGCATTCAGAATTCATTCCGGATGCAGATTTCTTTTATATATTATAAAAAATATGTTGAATTATAGTTATATTTATGATATTATTCATTTGAATATCTGAATATACAGGTGGATATTATGATAAACGTTTATTCCGGCCGTCCTGAGAAGAACAGCAGATGTGAAATTGAAGAGAAAGTTTATGACACACTTGATTATCTCGGTATCACATACGAACGTGCCGACCACGGCCCCGCAGATACAATTGAAATCTGCAGAAACACAGAAAAATATCTTGAAGCGCATGTCTGCAAAAATCTTTTTCTGACTAACAATAAACGTGATATATTCTGTTTATTACTGATGCCCGGAGATAAAAAATATGAGGCAGGAATTGTTTCAAAACAATTGAATTCCAGCAGACTTTCATTCGCAAAGGATGAAGACCTTGAAAATTTTCTCGGTCTGAAAAGAGGGTCTGTAAGCATTATGGGGCTTATAAATGACACAAAACATAATGTAACTCTTGCGATAGACGAAGAGTTACTCAGAAATGAATTTCTGTGCTGTCAGCCCTGTATCAATACATCCACTCTTAAGATCAGAACTGAAGATATATTGAATATTTTCGTCCCGCATACGGGACATGAAATAAAAATTATACAAGCATAATCCGAAAGGAACACTTTTGCTATGAATAAAAAACCTTTAACTGCAATAATTGTCGGTGCCGGCCACAGAGCCATGATTTACGCTGACTATTCATTGGAGCATCCTGATGAACTTAAAATTGTCGGAATAGCTGAGCCTGATGAATTCCGTGTAAACGAAGCTGTTGAAAAATACGGCATTCCTGCTGAGAATTGTTTTAAAAATTCAGATGAACTCGCAATGCACGACAAATTTGCTGACATAATCATTAACGGAACAATGGATCAGGATCATGTCAAGACTTCCATTCCTCTTCTGAAAAAAGGTTATGATATGCTTCTTGAAAAACCTTTTGCTGTCAATAAAGAGGAAATGAAAGAGCTTGTTGATGTTGTTAACGAAAACAACAACAAGGTCATGATCTGCCATGTTCTCAGATATTCCGAGTTCTACAGATCCATCAAAGAAATTATTGCTGCAGGAGAAATCGGTGAAATCATCAGTATACAGCTTTGTGAAGACGTAAGTTACCATCACTATGCTACTTCCTATGTCAGAGGAAAATGGTCAAACAGCAATTACAGCGGCACTTCAATGCTTCTTGCAAAATGCTGCCATGATATCGACCTTATGATGTGGATGATGGGTGATGTAAAACCTGAATTCGTTACAAGCACCGGTTCTCTTCAGTATTTCAGAAATGAAAATGCACCTGAAAATGCAGGTACAAGATGTATGGTTGACTGTCCTCATGTAGACACATGTAATCTCTCTGCACGCAGAATCTATCTTGATTTACCCGGCAAATGGGATTTTTATGTGTGGCCCGAGCTTCATCATGCTCCTTACGATGAAAAGTATGAATATCTTAAAAATATAAGTCCTTTCGGTAAATGTGCTTATAAATGTAATAACAATGTTGTTGACCACCAGACAGTTATGGTAAAATTCAGCAACGGTGCTACAGGTAGCCATAATCTTACCGGTGGCTGTGCTTATTCTCAGCGTATTATCAGAGTTATAGGTACAAAAGGTGAAATCAACGGTGTTTTTGAGGACCAGAAATTCACTGTATCTTATATCAACCCTCACAGTGATAGTGATCATATTGACAAGGTGTTTGATTTATCAGAGCGTTGCTCTGCTTTTGTGGGACACGGCGGTGGTGACCATGCACTTGTTGCAGACTTTGTAAAGTTTGTAAATGACGACAATCCTTCAGTATCATGCACTGCTATTGCTGATTCTGTTGCAGGACATCTTGTTATCTTCTGTGCAGACGAATCCATGAACAACGGTGCAATGCCTGTAAAAACAGAATTCTGATCTGTAACAAAAATCATATTCTCCCATAGAATGATATTGAAATTCGTAAATTTCAATTTTCTACGGGAGGATTTTTTTATGACCGATAATCATGATATTTCATGTAAAAAAATTAAAGAAGCAGTGTGCATAGATGCACCACGGATTTATGACTCATGTGCTGATAAAGATTGTCTTGCGGACATGAGAGTATATTTCACAGATTGCGCACAGGAAGTCATAGATAATGCGTCTGCTGTAAGATGCAGGGGCTGCGAAGTAATAAGTGTTTATTCTCAGGTAGAACGTGTACCTTTTAACAGAGGTTTCTATTCAGTAGACCTGACATTCTTTTTCTGTGTCACACTTGATGCAATAACATCACCTAACAGTCCTGCTGAAACAGTCTGCGGTCTTACAGTTTTTTCAAAGAAATGTATTCTTTACGGAAGTGACGGAAATGTAAAGATTTTCACATCAGAAACTGCAGAAAATGATCAGGAATCACTTCTTCCTATGTCATCAAGTAACCCCAGAGCTAAAATTCAGGTTGCAGAGCCGATTTGTCTTGATGCAAAACTCTGTCGTCCCTGTGATTGCTGCAATAATATTACTGATATCTGCTGCAGCGTTCCCTGCTGCATCAGAAGACGTTTCAACGGTCAGTTCGGATGCTGTACCACAGAAAAAGCCGTAAGAGTTACAATAGGACTATTCTCAATAATTCAGCTTGAAAGAGATGTACAGATGCTCATTCCTGCTTATGACTTCTGTATACCTGCAAAAGAATGCAGCTGTGAAACTGAAGATCCCTGCGATTCATTCAGAAAAATCAAATTTCCTGTAGGTGAATTCTTCCCTCCCAGCGAAAAGGATTGTGACAATGAAAGCATAGCATACAGTCAGCCTTCAACAAAATGCGGTTGCGGTTGTTCTGTCAAATAAATATAAAATTTCAAATATTGGCCGTTTCATCAGAAACGGTCATATTTTTTTTGAAAAAAACTATTGACAAATGCAGAAATAACCAATATAATAAAATCATAACAAGAATGATTACTATTTTTGAATTATTATTAAGTTAAATCATAATATATTACAGGAGTGATATCATGAATCCAAATGCAATGTTCAACATCAGTTACGGACTGTTTGTTCTTACATCAGAAGCCGATGGTAAGAAAAACGGTTGTATTATAAATACTGCAATGCAGGTTACAGTTGCACCGAACAGAATAGCTGTGACTGTCAACAAGAGTAATTTCACCCATGACATAATTATGAAATCAGGAAAATTCAATATTTCAGTTCTTGATATCACGGCTGATTTCAATATTTTCAAGCATTTTGGTTTCCAGAGCGGTAAAGACACAGACAAAATCGGAACATATCCGAACATCAGCTACAGCGAGAATGGACTTCCCTATCTTAACAAAAATGCAAATGCATTTATTTCCGCTGATGTAGCAGAAAAAATTGACCTCATCACACACACAATGTTTATTGCAGATGTTACTGATGCAGAAGTATTGTCTTCCATGCAGTCAATGACATATTCATATTACCATGCAAATGTAAAACCAAAGCCTCAGGAAAAATCCGAGGAATCAGGTTTCAGATGCAAAATATGCGGTTATGTATATAAAGGTGAGAATCTTCCTGCAGATTATGTTTGCCCTATCTGCAAGCATCCTGCAGAAGACTTCGAACCGATTGAAAATAAATCAACATCAAAGGAGAATAATAACATGAACATCAAAGGAACAAAGACAGAACAGAATCTTATGGCAGCTTTCGCAGGCGAATCACAGGCTCACACAAAATATCTTTACTACGCTTCAAAAGCTAAGAAAGACGGCTACGTACAGATTGGCAAGCTTTTTGAAGAAACAGCAAAGAATGAAAAAGAACATGCAAAAATCTGGTTTAAGCTTCTTCATGACGGTATGCCCTCAACAATGGCAAATCTTGCTGATGCAGCTAACGGTGAAAACTACGAGTGGACAGATATGTACGCAGGTTTTGCAAAGGAAGCAAGAGAAGAAGGCTTTGATCAGATTGCTTATCTCTTTGAAGAAGTAGGCAAAATTGAAAAAGAGCATGAAGAAAGATACAGAAAGCTCCTTGCAAATATTGAAGGCGGTATCGTATTCTCAAGAGACGGTGATAAAATCTGGCAGTGCTCAAACTGCGGTCATATCGTAGTCGGCAAGGCTGCACCCGAAGTTTGCCCCGTATGTGCACATCCTCAGGCTTATTTTGAAATCAAGGCTGATAACTATTAATAATGAAAATCAGACTTAACGACAATGCCGATATTGTCAGAACTGTAAAAGAAGGACTTAAACGTACAGGCGGTTACTGTCCGTGCAGACTGGAAAGAACTGATGCCACAAAATGCATGTGCAAGGAATTCAAGGAGCAGATAGCTGATCCGACTTTTGAAGGATTCTGCCATTGCCTTCTTTACTACAAAAGCCTTAATGAATAATTCAATGCGGTTGAGATATTCTCAGCCGCTTTTAATTTTTGATTGCATAAATTGAAAGTATATGATATTATATTTTCAGGAGTTGATAATATGGTTAAATTTGATAACAGCTGGGATCAGATACTTGGCGGTGAATTTGAAAAAGAATATTACAGAAAGATACATGATTTTCTTGTATCAGAATATAGAAATCCCACATATCCGATTTATCCTGACATGTACAATATTTTCAATGCAATGAAAATTACAGATTATCATAAGGTAAAAGCCGTAATTCTCGGACAGGATCCTTATCATGGACCGAATCAGGCTCACGGATTATCATTTTCCGTACAGGACGGTGTAGCGCCTCCCCCATCCCTTGTAAATATTTATAAAGAATACAATGCAGATCTGGGCTATCCTATTCCGAAAAGCGGCGATCTTACAAAATGGGCAGAAAACGGGGTGCTTCTGCTTAATACTGTTCTTACTGTAAGAGGCGGTCAGGCTGCAAGTCACAGAGGTATCGGCTGGGAAATATTTACTGACAGAATAATTTCCTTGCTGAATGAAAGAGAAGAGCCTATAGTATTTATATTATGGGGAAGATTTGCAAGAGACAAAAAAAGTCTTATCACAAATCCTAAACACCATATTCTTGAAGCTGCACACCCGAGTCCCCTTTCCGCATACAACGGATTTTTCGGCTGCCGCCACTTTTCAAAAGCAAATGAATTACTCGGTGAAAATGCTATAAACTGGAAATTGGATTGATATTGATACCATCGGATTACGATGGTATTTTATTTTATCTTCTTGACTGAAAACACAATGTGGTATATAATCAAATCAGAAATTTTCGGATGGTGATTTTATGGAAAAATATGCAAGATTCAGATATCAGCCGTGTATTCCTCTCGGTGAGGACGGAAGATGCGTAACTGCATCAAAAAAGCATGCAGATCTTTCTAGAAAAGCTGCTGCTGAAGGCATGGTGCTGCTTAAAAACGAAAACAATGCGCTTCCTTTAAAAAAAGGTGAAAGTATTGCTCTTTTCGGAAAAGCAACAATTGAGTATATAAAAGGCGGCGGCGGTAGCGGCGACGTTCATACACTCTATATACGCAATATTTATGAAGGCTTTGACATGAAAGATGTTAAAATCTACATGCCGCTTATTGATTTTTATAAGGATTATGTAAAGAGAGAAAGTATACATATTCCTACTCAGGAACAGATTAATGCAACCTGGGATATTGTCAATGCAATGGAATTCTGCACCAAGCGTGACGACATGACATATGACACATTCGCAAGTATGCATGTCAAAGAGCCCGAAGTGCCGGAAAACCTTATTAAAGATGCTGCAGCAAATGCAGAAACTGCAATCATAACCATCAGCAGATTCTCTGCAGAAGGCGTTGACAGACGTCCTCAGGGCGGAGACTATTATCTTTCGGATATAGAAAAAGATCTTATTGATAAAGCCTGTGCAAACTTCAGCAAGGTTGTAATTATCATCAACTCAGGTTCTACAATTGACTGTGAATATTTTGCAGAAAATCCTGAAGTTTCAGCTGTGCTTATGAGCTGGCAGGGCGGCATGGAGGGCGGCGCTGCAATTGCTGATGTAATTTGCGGCGATATCAATCCGTCAGGTAAAATGGCTGATACAATAGCAAAATCATACGATTGTTACCCCTGTAAGGAAGAATTCTGGGAAAGCTTTGAATTTATTGACTACTCAGATGATATTTTCGTCGGTTACAGATATTTTGAAACAATCCCCGGCAAAAAAGATTGCGTAAGATACCCCTTCGGTTTCGGTCTTTCTTACACTACATTCGAACTCAGCGGAAAAGTCTGCTGTGAAAGTGAAGGTTATATAGTCGCAGTTGTAAATGTTAAAAACACAGGTAATGTGAGCGGCAAGGAAGTTGTTCAGCTTTATTACTCTGCACCTCAGGGCAAGCTCGGTAAAGCTTCTCGTGAGCTTTGTTCATATAAGAAAACAAAGCTCCTTGCACCCGGTGAATCAGAGACAGTTGTTATGAGCTTCAAAGCAACCGATATGGCAAGCTTCGATGACCTGGGAAAGATTCAGAAATCAGCATATGTACTCGAAAAAGGTGAATACAGTTTCTATCTCGGCACTTGTGTAAGATGTGCACAAGAAGTTGCTTTCAAGTATGTTATTTCAGAAGATACAGTTGTTGAACAGCTTTCCGACTGGTGTAAGCCCTTTAAACTTGAAAAGAGAATGCTTGCGGACGGAACATTTGAACCATTACCAATGGGTGAGGAAACATATCTCTACGGTATCAATGAACCCACCGGTGCAAATGCACCCCAAACTCCTGTAATGTTTGATAAGATCGGTGAAGATATTACCATTGACGAATTTGTCGCACAGTTTACTGATGCCGAGCTTATGGATTTTGTAGGCGGACAGCCCACAACGGGTGTTGCGAATACCGGTTGTTTCGGAAATCTCCCCCGTCTCGGTGTACCCTCTGCTCCCACTGCGGATGGTCCTGCAGGTCTGAGACTTGAACCTGCAACAGGAATTTCAACAACAGCCTGGCCTTGTGCAACACTTCTTGCATGTACCTTTGATCCTGACCTTATATATGAAGTAGGTGCAGCAGGTGGTGCTGAAATAAGAGAAAATAACATCGGTATCTGGCTGTCTCCTGCTCTTAATATTCACAGAGATCCGCTCTGCGGCAGAAACTTTGAATATTACTCAGAAGATCCTCTTGTAGCAGGTAAATCAGCCGCCGCTGTCACAAGAGGTGTGCAGTCAAATAAAGTTGCAGTCTCAGTCAAGCATTTTGCTTGTAACAATAAAGAAGCCAACAGATATGATATCGATGCAAGAATCTCAGAAAGAGCACTCAGAGAAATCTATCTCAAAGGTTTGAAATATGTGTTAAGGAAGGCAAACCCTGGACCGTTATGTCATCATACAACCGAATCAATGGTCAGCACACATCAGAAAGCTATGAATTACTCACAGGTATCCTCAGAGACGAATGGGGCTTCGACGGAATGGTTGAAAGCGATTGGGGCGTAAAAAACAATCCTGCAATGGAAGTAAAGGCAGGTAATGATATGAAGATGCCCGTAGGCTATCCCGAAGATCTTAAGGTTGCCCTTGACAACGGTGAAATCACCAGAGCAGATCTTGAACTTTGCGCAAAGCGAATTCTTGAAATGATTATGAAGCTCGACTAAAAAAATATAATCCCGATCATGAAGTTCAGTCTTCCATGCTCGGGATTTCTTTCTGTTATAAGCTTTAGGATTCTGCATTATACTTGCGACAGGATTAAGATGTTGTGTTGTTCTGAATTGCCTGTAAAATTCTATCTTTTCTTACCTTGTCATTTTTTCAAGTTCTTTTTTATCATATTATCACCAAGCAAAATTAATATTATAAAGCATAAAAAAAATCAATAAAAAGTATTGACAATTTTATATTTTATGATATAATAATAACTCGTATGGACCATTAGCTCAGTTGGTTAGAGCAACCGGCTCATAACCGGTTGGTCCGGGGTTCGAGTCCCTGATGGTCCACCATTAAAAATTTAAAATATAGGGGTATAGCTCAGTTGGTAGAGCAGCGGTCTCCAAAACCGCGTGCCGAGGGTTCGAGCCCTTCTGCCCCTGCCATAGAAAAGTCCGAAAAACCTTGATTTTACAAGGGTTTCGGGCTTTTTTTATACCTAAAATCAATTTTTCCAAAACCGCAATTTACCGTAAAATATCGTTAATTTTCGAGCACTATATGTCCCCCGATATGTCCCCCCGGAAAAGACCGCGAGCCCTGTTGTTATAAGGAGTTTTGAGCTTTTGGTTAATTGAAAATACAGCATTTTTTAGGGCGTTTTTTACCGCGTGCCGTAATTTTGATGTTTTTGACACTTGTTTTACGAATATTTATAACGCAAAAAAATTAGAGCAGAATGACAATGAAATCATTCTGCTCTTAATCATTTATGAAACTAAGGTTTCCTTTATAAATTTATCCTGCAGCATAGCAGCGTTGGTCTTGGTAGCATCATCAACATGAGTATATATATTTGCTGTAACACCGTATTCACTGTGACCCATAAGCTCCTGCGCTGTTTTAATATCAACACCTGACCATTGAAGCATAGAACAGTAGGTGTGACGGAGCTGATGAGCAGTAAACTCTTCAAAGCATTCATCCGCAAAGCAGAGACTGTTCTCATCTGCACCGTCAGCTACCCTTAACGCTTCCATATAGCTTTCGAAAAGGCGTTTCCACGCTGTTTCTGTCATTCTTCCTCCGTAAGCCTTCTGAACAACATAGGAGCCCTTAGAATGCTTCTTAGCTTCAAGAAGTAAATCACAAAGGAAATCATTCATAGGTATTTTTCTCATACCTGCTTTGGTTTTAGTTTCCTTCAGCTCGCACTGTTTGAAATCATAGGATTTATTAACATTGATGATTTTGTTCTTAAAGTCAATATCAAACCAAGTCAGAGCCGTTAGCTCACCTCGTCTGAGACCTGCAAGAAGCATTATGCAAGCAGGAAGCTTTGCTCTGTGTTCCGTGGTGAGTATTAACTGAATGGTATGCTTATTTATAGCAGTACGGGTTTTGGTGACTGAATTTTTAGGAATTTTCAAATCATCACAGGGATTACAGAAGTTATAGGCTCTCTCTTTTCTTGCAAATTCAAAGACATTAGCTAGTGCTCTGATATATCTTTGAATAGTTTTCTTCGCCGTAGTTTTGCCTGTTGACGGATTCTTCTTGTATAATTCGTTTATGGCGGGCTGAATGTGAGAAGGAAGAATATCATTGAGCTTTGTTTTTGCAAGAAGTCCGCCTTTATAATCTATAAAGTATTGCAATCTCGCTTTCAGAGTTTTATATTCTGACTCCTTGATATTATCACACATAACCTCACTTTCTATTGTTTCGAGATAATGATTTACCCACTTTATAAGGGTATCATTATTTTTCAGAATGTTAAGACCGCTGTCTATGGCGTTCTTGTATTCTCGTACTCTCTTCTCAAGTTCTTTCTCTGTCTGAGCCTTGAGCTTTTTGTATTTGGGCTTTCCGTTAGCATCTGTACCTATATAAAGTCGAGTACAAAAGCTGTTTTTTTCTACATAAATCTTATTCATTTTGTCCTCCTGAAAAAGTATTTGAGGGATGCTTTCGCACCCCTCACGTCAATATTACTGTTTTATATCATTATCATCAAATGTGCCGAGTCCCATTTTGAGAAAATCATCCTGACTGACACGCCATTCTCTTCCGATTTTTCGAGCCTTGATTGTACCTTTCTGACAGTATTTCTTTAACGTCTCATAATTAAATCCCGTCAGACCTGCCACCATCTCCAAAGTAAGCAGATAAGGTAAACCTTCAAGGCTTGAAATATAATTTCTTTTAATTGTATTAATCTTCAATAAACATCACCTCCTTATCGTGAATCCCTGTCTCTTTGACGGAGCAGGTACCTGTAATAATGTTCACAAGCCTTCAGTACAAAATCTTCAAAGTCTTTGTCCTTAACCTTAGGTGCGACCTTCTGTAATCTTTCCATAGATACCTTGAACATAGGCTTCTGATTTGCCTTGTCTTCCTGCATTATGGTTTCAATATCTTCATAGGACAGTTCTCCCGTCTGACTTAACTTTTTGAAGCGGACTGCCTGAGAAAGAGACGGTGTTCTTTCTTCAAGCTCAATCGCATCAAGTAGAGCATATTGCTCCTCATCAGTCAGATACGAAAGCTCAACAGCGGGTGTGAGAGCAATTTTCTCTTCGTCAACAAGCTCAAGCAGCTCGGGAATGAGATAAGTCAGACGGATATATCTGCGAACTTGATTTTTGCTTTCGTTAAGTTGTTCACCTATAATTTCTGCTGTTTCTAACTTCCGCCCAACTTGGGTGGAAGTTAGGTCTGTTCTCTGACCTTGACGGCTCATTGCTTCCATCTTTAATTTCAATGCAAACGCCTTCTCCGACGGAAGAATATGCTCTCGGTGAAGATTACTGTCAACGAGCATAATAGCCGCTTCGTCACGGGTGACGGCATAAATAAAAGCAGGGACTTCTTTCATCCCTGCTTTGACTGTAGCG
>JAFYUD010000060.1 GCA_017549665.1 Clostridia bacterium
ATTTTTTACTCCTTATAAAAAAATCGGAGACACCTATCGATGAGGTATCTCCGATTTTTTGTCATTTACTCGGCGACAAAACCGCATCCGTTAATTTTGAAACTTAATTAAAATGTAAACTTGAAGGTGTTTTTACCTGTTTTCGGAATCTCGTATACAGCAGGTAATTCGGGACCGCAGGAATGTGAACCGACACCACGCATTGCAAGGTCAATACAAACATTTACAAAATCATTTTCTTCAAGCTCAAACGAGTGAAGTGTTTCACAAAGCTGTTTTGTGGTATAGGGATTTACTGAAAATGAGAAAGGCTGTTCTGCCGTTACCTTGAATAAATCCTTTACAGCCATATACTTACAAGCATAGTGGCTGCCTGATTCCTGAGGACGAATATATTTATGTTCATAGTTTTCACGTGCAGAGCTTACATAGTAGCCGTATTCACAGGCTGTATGCTTATCCACATAGCTTTCTGTAGGTCCGAAGCCGGCATAAGAGAAATTAGCATAAGCTTTGTCTACGCCAAACTCAACACCGAAGCGAGGGAAGTTCTCGACATAATCTGCAAGCGTATATTCAACAGTAGCTGTCAGAACATTGCCCGAAACCTCATACATAATTTCAAAAAATGCGGCAGGCATCAGACAGTTTGCAGCAAGACATCCTTTGAATTTGTAGGAGTTTTCCGTCTTTTCGCAAGAGAAGATATGCGGTTTGCAAGCATCAAGATGGCATCTTCCAATCCAATGGGTAACAAGTTCTCTGTCGTTATCAGTGAATCGTGTAATATTAAAGTGCATCGGCACACGAAGAATTTCTTTGCCGTCAGCCTTGATTGAAGTGATTTCGCTGGTATGCTCATTAACTTCAATATCAATTGCTGATGAGAATCTGTATGTGCTTGCGGGAATATCAACGATAGTAACCTCTGACTTTGTTTTTCCGCCGTAAACCGCTTTCATTTCAAGAGCGTTTGATTTAAGCTTTCTGTCAGGGGTCAGAAGACCGTCAGCACAGAAGTTGCCGTCGTGCTCAGGCTCCTTAAAGTCACCGCCATACAAGAAACCTTTGTCGGTTTTGATACCGTGGTCTGCCCATTCCCAAACAAAAGCACCCATCATCTGCTCGTTATTATAAATCATATCCCAATACTCCGCTATGTCACCGCAGCTGTTACCCATAGCGTGTGTATATTCACACATAACAAACGGACGGGTTTCTTCGGGATTCTCAAGAACTTTTTCACGGATTGTGTCAAAAGACGGATACATCATGCTGACCATATCAACAAGGTCGGAATAATAATATTTCGGGTCTGCATTCTGCAAGCCTTCATAGTGAACCGGACGGGTATTGTCACGGTTTTTGATATATTTTGCGCCCTCAAAGAAAGCTTTACCGAATGAGCTTTCGTTACCGAGTGACCATATAATTACACTCGGACGGTTTTTGTCACGCTCAACAAGAGCAAGATGTCTGTCTGTAATACCGGGTGTAAAGAATTCGTTTTCGGCATATTCAGACCAAAGCTCCATATCATATCTGCCGTCACGTGTGCAGGCACCGTGCATTTCAAGGTCAGCTTCATCCATAACGTAAAGACCGTATGTATCGCAGATGATATAAAACTCAGGAGCGTTGGGATAGTGTGAGGTTCTGACTGCATTAACATTGAGCTCTTTCATCAGGTGAACGTCTCTTGCCAAATCCTCAAGGCTTACTGTGGCTGCTGTTTCACAATGGAAGTCGTGTCGGTTAACGCCTTTAAGCTTTACGGCTTCACCGTTAACCTTAAACACCTTACCGTCGATGGTGATTTCTCTGAAACCGATATTTTCAATAATTTTTTCTCCGTTTGCGGTAAGTGTTAAAGTGTAAAGATTGGGGGTTTCCGCAGTCCAAAGCTTCACATCGGATAAAATTACAGAAACGTTGTCATTTGCCTTTGCCGTAACTGTTTTGTCTTCGAGAGTAAGCTCGATATCAACGGGACTTTCATTGATAAATTTCAGAACACCGTTGTTGCCGTCAATTTTGGTTTCAATCTTGTAATCGGTAATGTGGTTTTCGGGACGGGTAAGCATATAAACACTTCTGTAGATACCCGAAAATCTGAATTTATCCTGACACTCAAGATAGGTGGAGATACACCATTTCAGAACAAGGATGTCAATTGTGTTTTCGCCGTTTACAGCAAGTTCTGTGATGTCGAATTCGCTTGTAGCGTGAGAAATCTGAGAATATCCTTTAAATGAACCGTTGATGTAAAGGTAAAATGCGCTGTCAACGCCTTCAAAGTTTATATAATATCTTTCTCCTGCCTGCTTTTTGATATTAAAGGTACGGCGGTAATGCCAGCAAGGATTTTCATAAGGCAGATGAGGGAACATAACCGGGAAGGGATATCTTGTATTAAGATATTGAATCTGGTCATATCCGTGCATCTGAACGCAGGCGGGAACAGGAATGTCTTCCCCAAGCTTTTCGTTCACGTCAAAATCTTCAACGTGGTCGTGCTGTTTAATCTGCCACACACCGTCAAGAAGTGTAAAACGGGAGCTTGAGGTGCGGTCGATAATACCGTGTTTGGTTTTTACAACATCATCAGTACCAAAAGGAATATAGTAACTTCTATGAGGTGTTGTGCCTACTCTGTCAAATCTCTGATATTCTTTCAATGCAGTTACCTCCTTATACGTTTCCGTAAACTACTTCAACATCATCTTCAGTCATATGCTTTTCATCCAGGAGTTTTTTGTTTGCTTTTTCAACCTTAAGCTGTGAAAGAAGAACAGTTACAACAGCGCAAATAATTACAGGTGCCCAAAGATAGAGGAAATGAAGCATACCGACTGTTGCAGGAGTCTGAACGGTAGCGTTCTCTACATATCCTGCAAAGTCAAGAAGCCAACCGCAGATAGCAGTACCGAGAGCACCGCCTACTTTAATGCCGAGAGATGAACAGGAATACATCATACCGTCAAGTCTGTGACCTGTTTTTAATGTTGTATATTCAGAGCAAGAAGCGATAAGTGCATTCATATCGCCCTGAAGAGGTGCAATACCTAAAGTTGAAACAGCTGTAAATGCGAGCATAAGCGGGATGCTTCCCATATATCCGGCAGCCATAACACCAAGACGACCGACCGTTGCAAGAACATAACCTGCGATGTTGAGCTTATACATACCACCCATTTTCTGAATAATCATAGGCAGTGCAATCAAAGCCACAACCATAGTGATATTGATAGCGAGCGAAAGATCGCTGAAAAGTGTTTCGTTACCGAGAATATATTTTGCATAATAAGTGCCCATACCAATAACAGAAGCATAAATCTGAGTCATAATATAGGTAATGCAAATGATAACATAATATTTGTTTTTCAACAGGAGCTTGAAGGATTTAAAGAAAGTAAGTTTGTGTTCCTCTTCACGTTCCTCTTCCATACCTTCGTCAGCTTCAGGAAGTTCTTTAACTGAAAATACAGATATTGTGTTTACAACAAGACCGAGAACAGCATAAACAATTGCTATGGTTCTCCATCCTGCAGCACCGCCGCCAAGCAAAGCTACTGCCTGGATTGTAACAGCTTCAATGATAATTTTTGTACCGAAAGCAAAGATAAAGCGGAATGAACCGAGCTGAACTCTCTCACTTGTATTCTTTGTGATAAGAGCTGTAAGAGATGCGTAAGCAATGTTATTTGCAGTAAAGAACACTGCATTGAGAAGAGTGTATGAAATAAAGAAGAAGATGTACTGTGCTGTTTCGCCCCAATTCATAGGTACTGCAAAACAAGCAACAAGTGCAACTGAGCAGCCGATGTAAGGCCAAAGCATCCAGGGACGAGCCTTACCCATCTTGGTGTGTGTCTTATCAATCATTCTTCCGAAGAAGAAGTCGGATACACCGTCAAAAATCTTTGAAACAGCAATTAAGGTGCTGACAATACCCATGCTGAGTCCAACCGTATCGGTCAGATAAATCATCATAAATGCAGTAAGCAGTGCGTATACACAGTTACCTGCAACATCACCTGAACCGTATCCTATTTTATGATACCATTTTAAATATTTTTTATGTTCCATAATTAAGCTCCTTTGTTTTCTCTTAAAATGTGTGGGTTACGCATTTATATATTGGATAAAACGAAGGAAGGCAGCCGCACCCTCCGGGGTTCTTTTAAATACACCGGCGTCATTTAAAACCTCAAGGAATACAGCGCCGATTTCCTGTTCAAGAATTTCTCTGGCATTTTCAGCATTTAATTCGGGA
>JAFYUD010000061.1 GCA_017549665.1 Clostridia bacterium
GTTCATGGTCATGGTACAGGCGACCTTCTTGATGAGGTTTATAAGTACATCGGTGAAACTGTTGAGGAGACTGAAGATGATGAAACCATCAAGGTTGCTATCATCGGTAAACCCAATGCGGGTAAATCTTCACTTGTAAATGCAATCTGTGGTGAGGAAAGAGTTATTGTATCTGATATTGCAGGCACAACACGTGATGCGACAGATACTGAAGTTGTAAATGAGCACGGAAAATTCCTTCTTATTGACACTGCAGGTCTCAGAAGAAAATCCAAGGTTGAGGACGATATTGAAAAATACAGTGTAATGAGAGCAATTATGGCTGTTCAGAGAGCAGAAGTATGTGTCATTATGATCGATGCTGTCGAAGGCTTTACAGAGCAGGATTCCAAGGTTGCAGGTATTGCTCATGAAGAAGGCAAGGCTTGTATTATCGTTGTCAACAAATGGGATCTTATCGAAAAAGACGGTAAGACAATGGATGTTTACAGAAAGAAGCTTATGAATGATTTCTCATTCATGTCTTATGCTCCCATTATATTTATATCTGCAAAAACTGGTCTCAGAATCAACCGACTTTTTGATCTTATCAAGTTTGTTGATACTCAGAATGCAATGAGAATCCGTACCGGACGTCTTAATGAAGTTCTTGCTGATGCACAAACACGAGTTCAGCCTCCCACAGATAAGGGCAAGAGACTTAAGATCTATTATATGACTCAGCCTTCTACAAGACCCCCCACATTTGTTTGCTTTGTCAATGATAAAGAGCTGTTCCATTACAGCTATCAGAGATACATTGACAATCAGATCCGTGAGGTTTTCGGTCTTGAAGGTACTCCTACAAGATATATTATCCGTGAACGTGGTGAAAACTAAAAAAATCAGCCCTATCGGGCTGATTTTTATTTTTCATTGTCCTTTACGATATTAAATGCAATTCGCTTGAGATCATCAACTGTTTCGATATGAGACAGCTGTCTTCTGTATTCTGCCGCACCACGAAGTCCCTTTGTATACCATAGTGCATGCTTTCTTGCTTCTCTCATTCCGATATGCTCACCACGCTCATTACACAATAATTCGATATGCTGAAGCATAATAAGCATTTTCTGAGAAACCGGCGGTTCAGGGAGAATGTTTCCTGTCTTCATATAGGCTGATATCTGTTGAAATAACCAGGGACAGCCTAATGCACCTCTGCCGACCATAACAAGGTCACATCCCGTATCTTCGTACATCTTTGCAGCAGAAAATATGTCATCAATATCTCCGTTGCCGATAACGGGAATTGAAATTGCCTTCTTTACTTCTTTGATAATATCGAAATTCACGGGGGGAGCATACATCTGCTCCTTTGTACGTCCGTGAACAGTAACTGCAGCAGCACCGTTTTTTTCGGCAATTTCTGCCATTTCGACGGCATTGATGTGATCACTGTCCCAGCCGGTTCTTATTTTGACTGTAACAGGTATATCAACAGATTGAGAAACTGCTTTGATGATTTTTCCCGCAAGCTCAGGAGTTTTCATCAATGCGCTTCCCGCACCGCCCTTGATAATCTTCGGGGCAGGACAGCCCATATTAATATCAATTATGTCAGGCTTCATATTCAGCGCAGAAACAGCAGCCTGAGCCATTATTTCAGGATCAGTACCGAATATCTGTACAGCAGCAGGATGTTCTTTTTCTGACACATCCATAAGCTCCTCAGACTTTTTATCTCCCATGGAAACACCCTTCGCACTGACCATTTCACTGACAGTGTAAGCAGCACCGAAGCCTTTGCATAATTCTCTGAATGTTTTGTCTGCAACTCCTGCCATAGGTGCAAGAGCGGCAGTTTTTTCTATTTCAATATTTCCGATTTTCATCCGATAAATACCTCATTAACTAATTTAAAATATTTTAACATATTTTTTTGCAAATTGCATTACTTTTTCTGAAAAATATGTTATACTAAATTAAATTGTTATTTAAACATAAAAAGGGGAGCTTAAAATGAAATTACTTGTTCTTGACGGAAACAGTATTCTTAACAGAGCTTTTTACGGTATAAAATTACTTACAACAAAAGACGGTAAATTCACAAATGCGATTTACGGCTTTATCAATATTCTTTTTTCACTTGAAGATACTTATAAACCTGACGCTGTAGCTGTTGCGTTTGATGTGAAGGCTCCTACATTCAGACATGAATTATATAGTGAATATAAGGGCAACAGAAAAGGAATGCCTGACGAGCTTGCTCAGCAGATGCCCGTACTTAAGGATTTGCTTAAAGCAATGGGATATAAGCTCATTGAAAGTGCAGGGTGGGAAGCTGACGATATTATCGGTACTCTTGCAAAGTCATGCAAGGACGGTGATATGTGTTATATTGCAACAGGAGACAGGGATTCTCTTCAGCTAGTTGATGATAAGGTGAATGTTTTACTTGCCGCACCTAAGGCAGGCAGAACAGAAACAATCGTATATACCCCCGAAAAGATACTTGAGGACAAGGGTGTGGAGCCGATTAAGCTTATTGAAGTAAAGGCTCTTATGGGTGACAGCTCGGACAATATCCCCGGCGTTGCAGGTATCGGTGAAAAAACTGCAACCGACCTTATCAGGAAATTCGGCGCAATTGACGATATTTACGAAAATATTGACACAATCGACGTTACAAACAGTGTCAGAAATAAGCTTATAAGCGGCAGGGATTCTGCATTCCTCAGCCGTACCCTCGGCACAATCAGAACTGACGCTCCCGTTGAAACTGATTATTCCTTGTACATTCAGTCTGATATGGACAAGCAAACCGTCAAAGCAATCCTTACAGACCTTGAAATGGTAAAATTCATCGAAAAGCTCGGTCTTAAGGACGTTACGGTTACAAACGCTCAGGCTGTTTCTGTAAAATATGATATATGTCAGTATTCAACCGATGAAATCATTTCTGAAATTTACAAATCAGGTGAATTGTATTTTTTAACTGATTCAGCATATGAAAAAGCATATATATCTATAAAAAACACAGTAGCAGAAGTCGACTTAAAAAGTATCATAACTGTTTTATCAGATACAAATATCAGAAAATATACCTATGATTCAAAGTCTCTGCACAGCTATGCTGTCAAGAATGATTTTACAGTAAGGAATATTGCGTTTGATGTAATTCTTGCTGCATATCTTCTCAATCCCAATTCATCTGATTATTCTGTACAATCTCTTTCTGACAGCTACAGAGTAACAGCCGAAATTGAGAGTGATAACGAGTATTTCAGAGAAGCAGCACTTCTCAGAGATCTTGTATCAGCCCTTGATGAAGATATTATTAAATCAGAAGAAAAAGAACTTCTCCATAATATTGAAATACCTCTTGCTGAAGTTCTTGCAAATATGGAATACTGTGGCTTTAAGGTTGATTTTGCCGGTATCCATGAATTCGGAATCATGCTTGACGGAAAGATCAATGAGCTTATCAATTCAGTCTATTCATACGCAGGGGAGGAGTTCAATCTCAATTCTCCGAAACAGTTAGGTATAGTTCTTTTTGAGAAATTAAATCTTCCCGTAAAGAAAAAGACAAAAACAGGTTATTCAACAAATGCAGAAGTACTTGAAAGCCTTTATAATGAACACCCGATAATCCCCGCAATACTTGAATACAGAACAATTCAGAAGCTCAAATCGACATATTGTGACGGTCTTCTCAAAGTAGTTTCCTCTGACGGTCGGATTCACTCGACATTCCAGCAGACAGAAACACGTACAGGCAGACTTTCTTCCACTGAGCCTAACCTTCAGAATATTCCTGTCCGTCAGGAGCTTGGCAGAGAACTGAGAAAATTCTTTATCTGTGATGACGGAAACGTTCTTATTGATGCCGACTATTCGCAGATTGAGCTTCGTGTTCTCGCCGCAATTGCAGGAGACGAAAATATGTCTGCTTCATTCAATAACGGTGATGATATTCACGCTATTACTGCATCTCAGGTGTTCAATCTTCCGCTTGATATGGTTACTCTTTTGATGCGAAGCCGTGCAAAGGCTGTCAATTTCGGAATTGTATACGGTATCGGTGCGTTTTCACTGAGTAAGGATATAGGTGTTTCCGTGGCAGAAGCCCGAAAGTATATTCAGAATTATCTTGATCATTACTCAGGTGTCAATAAGTACATGGAAATCATCGTCGAAATGGCAAAAGAGGACGGTTACGTAAAAACTGAATTCAACCGCAGACGATATCTTCCCGAAATCAACGCATCAAACGCAATACAGCGTGCTTTCGGTGAGCGTGTTGCAAGGAATATGCCCATTCAGGGTACAGCGGCAGACATAATTAAAATTGCTATGATAAAAGTATTCAACAGACTCAGGGACGAGAATATGAAATCAAAGCTCATTATGACCGTACACGACGAACTGATTATAGAAGCTCCTGAAAATGAATCTGAAAAAGCATTGATTATTCTTAAGGAAGAAATGGAAAATGCTGTAAATCTTTCAGTTAAAATGTCTGTTGATGCTCATATCGGTAAGACTTGGTTTGACGCAAAGGGATAAACATATGAATATAGTTTTTGTATGTACAGGTAATACCTGCAGAAGTCCTATGGCAGAAGCAATATTCAGAGAAAAAACCAAGGATTTCAGTGAAAATATAACTGTTTCAAGTTGCGGATTGGGTGCAATGCCCGGTGATGCTGCCTCTGAAAATTCAGTTACCGTTATGGCTGAAACAGGAATCGATATTTCATCTCACAGATCAAGGCAGATTAACGAATATATTATTGATGAATCGGATTTTATAATTTGCCTTTCCGATTCGCATTATAATTATCTCACACCTTTTTGTAAGGAAAAGCTTGTTTTACTCGGAGACGGAATCCCTGACCCCTATGGCGGAAGTGTTGATGAATATCGTTATTGCAGAGATGAAATTGAATCTGCAATTGACATCTTGCTGGAGTCTGATACATTTATTAAAATTGATAAAATGTGTTCAGATGATGCTCAGTCGGCATATGTAATTGAAAAAGATAATTTTTCCGACCCATGGAGTGTCGACTCTTTTTTATCACAGTTTGATAAATCATTTTCAGTAAATATTGTTGCTGAATATCTCGGTAAAATTATCGGTTATATCTGCTGTGATGATATAATGGGTGAAGTTTATATCTGCACCGTAGCTGTTGATAAATCTTTCAGAAGAAGAGGAATCGGACGAAAGCTGCTTGATAGTGTAATTGATTACTGTATTGAAAATAATAGTGAAATGCTTACTCTTGAAGTCAGAGTATCAAACACTCCTGCAATCAGTCTTTATTCTTCATTCGGTTTTGAAAACCTTGGTATAAGAAAAAATTTCTACTCGAAGCCAACAGAAGATGCTTATATTATGACAAAATATTTTAATGGTGATAACAATGAAAATATTAGCTATTGAATCATCCTGTGATGAAACAGCCGCTGCTGTTGTTGAAGACGGCAGAATTGTGCATTCAAGTGTAATTTCATCTCAGGTGGAGGAACATAAAATTTACGGTGGAGTTGTGCCTGAAATTGCATCAAGAAGACATGCCGAAAATATTTCGGGTGTTGTTGAAAAAGCACTTTCTGATGCAGGATGCACTTATGATGATATTGATGCTGTTGCAGTAACATACGCACCGGGACTTATCGGGGCTTTGCTTGTAGGTGTGAATTTTGCAAAGGGACTGGCATTCGCAACCAATAAGCCATTGATTCCTGTGCATCATCTCAGAGGACATATCGCTTCGAATTATATTTCAGATAAGACACTTGAACCTCCGTTTCTTGCTCTTGTTGTTTCAGGCGGCCACAGCCATATAATCAATGTAAAAAGCTATACTGATTTTGAGATTATCGGCCGTACACGTGATGATGCAGCAGGAGAGTGTCTCGATAAAGCTGCGAGGGCAATGGGTATTCCTTATCCCGGTGGCGCTAATCTTGACAGAATTGCAAAAGACGGAAAAACTGACGCATACAAATTCCCTCGTCCCAGAATTGACGGCGCACCGCTTGATTTCAGCTTTTCAGGACTTAAAACCTCTGTTATAAATATAATCCACAATGCACAGCAGAAGGGTGAAACTATAAGCATTGAAGATCTTGGTGCTTCTTATATCAATGCCGTAGTTGATTGCCTTACTGAAAACCTGATGGAAGCTGCGAAAGTTACAGGGCATAAGAAGATTGTCGTTGCAGGCGGTGTGTCTGCAAATTCAGTGCTCAGAAGAAAGCTTTCGGCATTGTGTGAAAAAGAGAAGCTGACACTTTATATTCCCGAATTATCTCTTTGCGGAGACAATGCAGTAATGATCGGCTCTCAGGCTTATTACGAATATCTTGCAGGTCATACAGCAAAGGAAAATCTTAATGCAATCGCATCATTAGGTATTGACAAAAATCCCGAAGTATGATATATTAATTTCTGTATGTGATAAATTTTTAACAGTTTATGATTTATCACTTATGAGTGATTTTATATCACACTATCAATTGTATAAAATATCCAAAAGGAGAGAATGATAAATGGAACTTACAACAAACAAGTCCATCCTTTCATGGATCAACGAAAAAGTTGACCTTGTTAAACCTGACAAAATTGTCTGGATCGACGGCTCAGAGGAGCAGATCAATGCTCTTCGTGCAGAAGCTTGTTCTACAGGCGAAATTATCAAGCTTAATGAAGATCTTCTTCCCGAATGCTATCTTCACAGAACAAATCCCAACGACGTAGCTCGTGTTGAGGACAGAACTCTTATCTGTACTCCTACAGAAGAAGAAGCAGGCCCCACAAACCATTGGATGGAGCCTTCAAAGTGCTACGAAATGCTTTACGATATTGCTAAGGACAGCTATAAGGGCAGAACAATGTACGTTATCCCTTATTCAATGGGTCCTGTCGGCTCACCCTTCTCAAAGGCTGGTATTGAGCTTACTGACTCTATATACGTTGTTCTTAACATGGCTATCATGACAAGAGTAGGCAAGAATGTTCTTGACGTACTCGGTGACAGTGAAGACTGGGTTCGTGGCCTTCATTGTAAGTGCCAGCTTGACGCTGAAAAGCGTTGGATCTGCCAGTTCCCCCAGGACAACACAATCATTTCTGTTAACTCAGGTTACGGCGGAAACGTTCTTCTCGGCAAAAAGTGTTTTGCTCTTCGTATTGCTTCTTACCAGGGTTGGAAAGAAGGCTGGCAGGCAGAGCACATGCTTATCCTTGGCGTTGAGAATCCTCAGGGCGAAGTTAAGTACATCTGTGCTGCATTCCCCTCAGCTTGTGGTAAGACAAACCTTGCTATGCTTATTCCTCCCGAAGGATATCAGAAGGCCTGCTACAAGGTATGGTGCGTAGGTGACGATATTTCCTGGATCCGCAAGGGCGAGGACGGCAGACTTTATGCTATCAATCCCGAAAACGGTTTCTTCGGTGTTGCTCCCGGCACAAACATGAAGTCTAACCCCAATGCACTTCTTTCAACTAAGAAGGGTACAATTTTCACAAACGTTGTTCACAACCTTGAAAACAATACAGTTTGGTGGGAAGGTCTCGATAAGAATCCTCCTTCAAACGCTCAGGATTGGCTCGGCAATGACTGGGACGGCACAACAAGTGAAATCAAGGGTGCACATCCCAACTCAAGATTCACAGCTCCCACAGTAAACTGCCCCTGCCTCAGCAGTGAGTTCGAAAATCCCGCAGGTGTCCCCATTTCTGCTTTCGTATTCGGCGGCAGACGTGCAAAGCTTGCTCCCCTCGTTTACCAGTCAAAGAACTGGAACAACGGCGTATTCGTAGGTTCAATCATGGCTTCTGAAACAACAGCAGCAGCTGCTGGTGCAGTAGGTGTTGTTCGTCGTGATCCCATGGCTATGCTTCCTTTCTGCGGCTACAACATGGCTGACTACTGGCAGCATTGGATCAACATCGGTGCAAACCTCGATGAGGATAAGGCTCCCAAGTTCTTCAACGTTAACTGGTTCCGTAAGGATGATGAAGGCAACTTCATGTGGCCCGGTTTCGGTGACAACCTCCGTGTTCTTCAGTGGATTCTTGACAGATGTGACGGTAAGGTTGACGCTAAGGAAACAGCTATCGGTTATGTTCCTTATGCAGATGACATCAACATCGAAGGTATTGAAGATGAAGTAAGCAAGGAAAGCCTTGCATCAATCCTTGAAGTTGACAAGGATCTCTGGATCGATGAAACAAAGGGTATCGAAGAGTTCTACGCAAAATTCGGCGACAAGATGCCTGCAACTCTCATTGCAGAGCTTGAAACTCTTAAGGCAAACCTTAAATAATTCATAAACTTACAAAAAACTCCTCTGATACTTGTCAGGGGAGTTTAAATATGCTAATATATTACATGGAGTTGATTAATTTATGAGATATATA
>JAFYUD010000062.1 GCA_017549665.1 Clostridia bacterium
TGGGCACCTCCTTCCACATTTTCAACAACCATTGTCTTTGCTTTTACTGTTGCATTTTCACCGACTGTAAGAGACGGACCGACAACTGCAACACCCCATTCACCGAGATCAGCACATTCACGGGGATCTTCACCGACAACTGCGCCGCTCTTTACAACTGCATTTTCAGCAATCATTGCGTACTGAACCTTTGCGCCCTTTTCAATCTTTGCACCGGGCATAACGATTGAATACTTGATCTGTGCGCCCTCTTCAACAGTTACGTTTGAGAAAAGGATTGAATAGTCAACTTCACCTTCAACATGGCTTCCGCCTGTGATAAGTGAATTCTGAACAGCTGCCTTGTCTGAAATATACTGAGGAGGTGTTACGGGATTGTTTGAATAAATCTTCCATGACTTGTCTGAAAGATCGATATTTGCAACGGGATTGAGAAGGTCAAGGTTTGCTTCCCAGAGGCTTTCGATTGTTCCTACGTCTTTCCAGTAGCCGTCAAAGGGATATGCAAACAGTCTTTCACCTGCTTCGTGCATTGCGGGGATAACATCCTTACCGAAGTCGTTTGAAGTTTCTGTCTTTTCTTCGTCAGCGATAAGATATGCTCTGAGCTTGCTCCATGTGAAGATGTAAACACCCATGGATGCCTTGTTACTCTTGGGATTCTTGGGCTTTTCTTCGAAAGCAGTGATCTTGCCGTCGTCATCAACGAACATAAGACCGAATCTTGATGCCTCTTCCCAGGGTACTTCAAGCATTGCAATTGTACATGCTGCATCCTTTTCCTTGTGGAATTTGAGCATCTTTGCATAGTCCATCTTATAGATATGGTCACCTGAAAGAACAGCTACGTATTCAGGATTATATCTGTCAATGAAATTTATGTTCTGATAAATAGCATTTGCAGTACCTCTGTACCAGTCTGTACCCTGAATCTGCTGATAAGGTGAGAGGATATGAACACCGCCGTTGGCTCTGTCAAGATCCCATGCCTGACCGTTACCGATGTAATCATTGAGCTCAAGCGGCTGATACTGCGTAAGAACACCGACAGTATCAATACCTGAATTTATACAGTTTGAAAGGGGGAAATCGATGATTCTGTATTTTCCTCCGTAAGGGACAGCGGGTTTAGCAACGTTTTTTGTAAGAATTCCGAGTCTGCTGCCCTGTCCGCCGGCGAGCAACATTGCTAAACATTCAGTTTTTCGTGCCATTTAAATCAATCCTTCCTGAAATTTGTATATGCTGTATATTTTATTTTTTTAACTTCAGATAAATTGTCGAAAGAGGGGGTAAGGTAAGATCAATCGAATATTCCATACCATGCATGGGCTCTTTCTTTGTTTTGTATACCCTCTTCTTTGTATATGATGTACCGCCGAATTCCTTTACATCGGAATTGAATACAACCTGCCAGCTGCCCTTTTCGGGAACACCGATTTTATATGAATCTCTTGCGACATTTGTAAAGTTGCACACTGCAATCACTGATTCATTCTTTTCGTCAGTACGCATGAATGCAATAACAGAATTATCACAGTCATCACTTACAATCCAACGGAAGCCTTCCCATGAGAAGTCGATTTCCCACATGGGTGAATTTTCCTTATAGAAATGATTCAGCTCCCTGACATACTTCTGAAGATTTCTGTGTGCGTCATAATCAAGCAGGAACCAGTCAAGCTGCTTCTTTTCGTCCCACTCAATAAACTGACCGAATTCCTGTCCCATAAAGAGAAGCTTCTTTCCGGGATGTGCATACATATAGCCTAAGAATGCACGCATTGAATGGAATTTGTCATTATAGTCACCGGGCATTTTGTCAAGAAGTGACTTCTTGCCGTGAACAACCTCATCATGCGAAATGGGAAGAATGAAATTCTCCGAAAATGCATAGAAGAA
>JAFYUD010000063.1 GCA_017549665.1 Clostridia bacterium
CTGACTTCCCCGGTATGACGGAATTGATGAAGGTAATAAAATAAGCATTCAACTTTTAAAATTAACAATTTACAATGTACAATTTACAATTATCGGAACACCTGCGGTGTTGAATTTTAATTGTACATTGTTAATTATACATTGTCCATTTAAATTATTGTTAATCTGAGGTAAAACAATGAAAACTCTTGTAGTATATTATTCAAGAAAAGGATATGTTCAGAAACTGGCTATGCAGAAGGTCAGGGACGAAAATGCCGATTTTCTTGAAATCGAAACAATTGAAAACACCGCAGGCTGGTACGGCTTCATGAATTGTGCAAAATTTGCCGCTGCAGGTAAAGAAATGACTCTGTTTCCTTACGAAACGGACATTTCCGCATACGATAAGGTCATTATCTGCGCACCCGTGTGGCTGGGCAAGATCTGTCCGCCTATGGCTGAATTCATGAAAAAGGAAAAGCACAACATCAACTGTGCCGAATACATCTTTGTTCATTTTCTCCCTGCTGATGTAAAGAAAATTGCTGATGATGCGGACAAGACTCTGCGTCTGACAAGGGATAAGGTAACTTCCGTCCGGTGTATAACAGGCAAGACTATTAAGGAAGAGGAATTCTGATATGTTTGATCTTTTTGGCAAACCCGAAAAATTCTTTCCTGCCCAGGAAATAAAGCTGCCTGAATTCATGTCATTTACTGCGTTTGATATTGAGACAACGGGTCTTCCCAGAAACTCAGAAATTATCGAAATAGGTGCGGTAAAAGTCAGAAACGGTGTTGTTACGGAAATTTTCAATGAATTTGTAAATCCGTGCAGACCGATTCCTGCTGAAATCTCAGGACTTACAGGCATTACTGATGAAATGGTCGCTGATGCGGATACGATTGACTCAGTACTCCCCCGTTTCAAGGAATTTGCAGGTGCAGATATTCTCGTCGGTCACAATGCAATCAATTTTGACTGCAAAATCATGGGACACTGGGCCGATAAGCATGAAGTTTACATAGATAATCCCGTATTTGACACACTTCGTTATCTCAAGTACAGATGTGAGCCTTTCCCCTGCATGACAAGTAAAAATCTGGGGTATCTGTGTGATTATTTTTCTATCAGACTTGAAAATTACCACAGAGCAGCAGCTGATGCAGAGGCGACTGCAATGCTGTACTATGAATTACAGAAAAAGGGCGTACTGAAAAATAAATAAAAAAAAATATATATGCAGAGAGGTGCATAAAAATGGACGGAAAAATCAGATTCGGTATAGTCGGCACAGGCACGATTGCTCACCGTTTTGCAGAAGCGATGAAAAATGTAACGAATGCCGAGCTTGTCGCTGTTGCATCACGAAGTCAGGAAAATGCCGAAAAATTCGGTGATGAATTCTCCATTCCCATCCGTTTCGGAAGCTATGAAGAGATGGCTGCTTCAGATGTCATTGATGCGGCTTATATAGCAGTACCTCATTCGGGTCATATCGGCTGTTCATGTCTTATGATGAACAATTCAAAGCATGTTCTTTGTGAAAAGCCTATGGCAGTAAACAACGCAGAAGCAGAAGAAATGATCCGTTGTGCAAAAGAAAATGATGTTCTTCTGATGGAGGCTATGTGGGCAAGACTTGTACCGGGAACACTGAAAATGCTTGAAATCATCGAAGACGGTATTCTCGGAGATATTCTCGGTGTTGAAGGCAAATTCTGCTACACAATGGACGAGGATGAAATGGATCACCATGTATTTAAAAATGAAAACGGTGGAGGATCACTTCTTGATGTAGGTGTTTACGGTCTGAATTTTGCAAGCTGGTATCTTGGTAATGATGTTGAAGAAATCAATGCGCAGGCAGATATTTACAACGGAGTAGACAGCCATACCTGTGCAATTCTCAGATATAAAAACGGTGCAATTGCCGACATCTCAAGTGCAATTCTTCTCCGCAAGCCTAACGAGGGTTATGTATACGGAAGCAAGGGCTATGCGCATCTTCGCAGATTCTATGCACCTGAAGAAATAAACATCTCTCTCAACAACGGTGAAAATATAAAAATTCCCGTCCCTTATAAAGGTAACGGATTCGAGGAGCAGATTGAGCATTTTTCAGATTGCGTGCTTAAGAATCTTAAGGAAAGTCCCGTTGTGACACATTCTCAGACTGTTTTTATCACAAAACAGATGGATTACATCCGCAGAATTACAGGTATTGAATACCCCCAGGATAAAAAGTAAAATTTTATACATCAGTACTGCTCTCATGTGAGGGCAGTTTTTTGTTTTTCACATCTTATACACACATTATTTATACAAATTTCTTATTCTTTCATTTGACAAATCACCGCAGTTATAGTATCATTATGATGTATGTTTATATATAGATTATTATAAAGGGGCATTGTGATGCATTATATAATAATGGATCTCGAGTGGAACAACTCCTACAACAAAAAATTAAAGGGATTTTTCAATGAAATTCTGGAAATCGGTGCAGTTATGGCTGACGAGGACCTTGAAGTCATTGATACTTTTTCCGTGCTTATAAAGTCTCAGCTTTCCACAAAGCTCAGCGGAAGAGTGCGCAACCTGACCCATATTTCAAACGAGGATATGTACGGCGGCGTAAGCTTCAACAAGGCCATTTCCGACTTTTCAAAGTGGATCGGTGACAAGGACTGCGTTTTCCTTACATGGGGCAACTGCGACATCCGTGTAATGCTTGACAATCTCAGATTTTTCTGTGATATTGACACAATCCCCTTTGTACCGCATTACTCTGACCTTCAGCAGTATTGTCAGCAGAAGCTCGGTCTTTCAAATGCACAGCAGATAGGTCTTTCCGCTGCGGCTCAGCTTTTTGATATCGATGTCAGTGAATATTCAACCCACAGAGCGCTTGATGACTCACTTCTGAGTCTGAGATGCCTTAAAAAGTCATACGACAGAGATGCTCTTATGCAGAGAGTTGTTGACTGTGATGACGAATTCTACAGACGTCTGCTTTTCAAGGCTAAATACATCACAAATATCCGTGATGAGCGCATTGACAGAAGCAAAATGGTCTGCTACTGTGACGACTGCAAAAAGAGAATGAGCAAGGTTTCTGACTGGAAAACCGTAAATCAGGCATTCCGTGCATTATTCTTCTGTAAAAACTGTAACAGCCATGTTATGTTTTCAATCAGATTCAAGGCATGCTTCGATCATATTGATATAAAGACAAAAAAATGCAAGGTAACAAGTGAAGAGAAACCCGATGACAAGGGAGAGAAAAAAGAAACACCATGAAGAAAAAGATACTCATTGCCGTTACAATAATGCTCCTGCTTCTGACAGGAGCTTTTATTGGTTGGCTGATTTATGATTCTTTTCAGGAAGAAAAGGAAATTGAATATGCCGATATCGATTCAATGATCAAAGAGAATGAATCAACAGCATTCAGCTTCCCCGAAAACGAAGATATACGACCGATGAATATAAAGGGTTATATTATAGACCCTGAAAAAGACCTGACCGACAGAATTGATCAGGTTTTTGAAAAGGTTGATACAATTCAGCCTAATACCGTGCTGATAAAATACAGCAACAACAGACTTGATGAGCTGATTGAAGCTGCAAAGGCAGAAGGTCTTGATGTTATTCTGCTTCTGCCGTCAGGTATGCTCAACGAAAAGGATATTACATCTGTCTGCGGAAATTACGATATAAGCATGGTCTGTGTTGCAACAGATGATATCGGCACAGCTGAAAATTTAAGTAAAACTCTGAGTGAAGCTGATATTGTTTTAGGTCTGTACACAACTGAAAATCTCGATGATGCAAAGAAAACTGCTGTTAAGAATTCAGGCATCGGTTTCTGGTTTGTGCAGATTGATTCAACTGCAGCAGGCAATGCAGAAAATATAATCAAATCATGGTCAGCAGTTGCATTTGAAACTGACTCAAAAATCTACGGTGTACTCAGAAATGACAAGGTCACAAGAGATAATCCGAAAGAAATACCGACATTGTTAAGACTTACTTACAATTACGGCGGTTTTTCAGGCTGTATTATTTATGACCGTGAAAAATTGAGCACCGATGACAACAAGACTGCAACAAATCTTTATTCTTATTACGAATATTTCAACGACATTGATTACACTGCACTGACACTTACAGATGTAAGCTTCAGTAACGACAAAAAGAGTCTGACATTCAAAGGCACATCAGACAAGGAATTCCCCGTTTTTGCATGGTCTTCAGCAGGTGGCTGGATATCTCCTGTGAATTCATCTGATGATAAAGGAAACTTCACCGTTTCCATCCCTCTTACTGACGGTGAAAACAAAGTTATAATAAGACACAAAAATGCACTCTGCACTTATGATATTAACGTTGCTGTTGACGTGATGACATCATGCAGCACTGTTTGTGACGGTGAAAAGGCCGTAATGACGGCAACTGCACTGAAGGATGCAGTTGTTTATGCTTCAGTTGCAAACACATATCCCGTACAGCTGACAAAAACAAGTGAAGACGGTGCATATGCAACATTCACCGCAGAATATACCTTAAGCAAGGAAATGTCACTTCTTACACCGTCTCAGGTCTCATTTGCTGCAACCTGCAACGGACTTAATGATATTGTCATGTGTAATCAGGAAAAGACTGTCTCCCCCTATGAGGACAACGGTCTGGGCAGAGCAGATATCTGTTTCGTAACAAAGGATTACGCCGAAACAACCTCAACTGCGGCTGAGGATGATTCATCCGATCCCACCTGCACACCTCAGATGTCAGGCACATTCAGTCCTGTAACATCATACACAATGCAGGACAATCACATAATCTGCATAACCGACACGGGCATGAAGATTCATGCAGACGACACAAGGCTTATTCTCAACGGTTATATGATGCCTCTCAATTCAATTAATCTTGACAGCATATCAACCGAAAACGGCACTACGCTGACCTTTACTCCCACTTATCCGGGATTTATAAAGCTGATTGCTGCTCCTCAGGATTATCACAAGGGGTATCTTGAGCGTATTTATAATGTCGGTGAATTTACTGCAGAATACATTGATGTATTGTTTATGGATACAGCTGCATGCAGCTATACATCCGAGCCTGATTTTTCTTCAAGCAGAATTTTCTCATCTGCTCAGTGGTACACAAACGAAGAAACAAACACAATCACTCTCAGACTCAATCTCAGAGAAAAAGGCTCATTCAACGGCTATTCTTACAGAATAGAAGACGGAAAAATCATCA
>JAFYUD010000005.1 GCA_017549665.1 Clostridia bacterium
ATACACTTAACGTTTGTGTTGTTAAGAACGTAGTCTGTAACGATACCTGAGGGATTTGTGAAGTTGATAAGCCATGCATCGGGACAGATTTCTTCAATCTTCTTACAGATGTTTCCGATTACGGGAATTGTACGAAGAGCCTTGAAGAAGCCGCCGATACCTGTTGTCTCCTGACCGATAAGGTCGTACTTGACGGGAATCTGCTCGTCAAGATAACGGCAGTGAAGCTTACCTACACGGATCTGAGTAACAACGAAGTCTGCGCCCTGAAGAGCCATATCAAGATCGTCTGTCATAACAACCTCACAGTCGATACCTGCATTTCTTATCATACGTACGCAAAGGTCGCCTACGATTGTTCTTTTTCTTTCGTCGATGTCCATAAGGACGAGTCTCTTGAGCTTGAGTGAATCCTGTCTCTGAAGGAATCCGTCAACAAGCTCGGGACAGTATGTTGAACCTGAACCGATAACGGTAACGTTAATTTCTTTCATATCTCATTTTCCTTTCGTTTATCAGTTTTCAAGAAGCCAGTTGATGCAGCCTGTAACAGGTGCAGCCGTAAGCTTGATGAAGTTGAGCTTTCTGCCGCTTGTAGTCTCGCACTTTTCCTTGAGAAGTCCGAGATAAATCTCATTGGGCATTTTTACGTTCATTGAACCTGAGAGAACAACGTTTACAGTCTCTTCTCTGAAATTCTGCATCTTAAGGTGAGCGCAGATACAGTCAGCGCCTGCCTGAGCCATTTTTTCAGTGATTTCAAGTGCAGCCTTGTCACCCTTGTTTGCAGCCTCGAAGAAAGTGTCTGTAAGATACATGCAGTACTGCTCTCTCTCAGTTTCTTCGAACTTTGTGACGCAGGGGAGGTAATCCTCAGCAGTTGCACTGATGCCTACCTTTGCGCAGAAAATTTCAGTCATCATTGTTGAGTGGGCCTTAAGGCAGATGTCTCTGTAGATTGAAGCGAATGTCTGCTCTGCAATCCAGTAGCCGTTACCTGTGTCATCTGAAAGGATACCGAAGCCTGCAACCTGAAGCATATTGCCGTCAGAGTCGATTGAGTTACAGCAAGTGCCTGTACCGCAGTTGTAGCCGATGCCCTTACCGTCGGGAGTGCCTGCCTTTGTTACGATGAAACCGTCGTTGTAGATTCTGAAATTCTTAAGACCCTTCTTTGTAAGAAGCTCTGCAGTTGCATCGTGCTGGAAAGGATGGTCAATACCTGCAAGACCCATAAGGATACCGCTGATATCGTCAATTGTGAGGTTATTCTCATTGAGAAGATTTGTGACACCTTCCATGATGATGTCAGTTGCTTCATCAAAAGAGCCTTCAAGATTTTCGTGATTGCTGCCCTTGGTTTTTACCATGGAAAGCATATTCTTGTTTTCGTCAAAAAGTGCGTATGCGGTTTTTGTGCCGCCGCCGTCAATACCTATATAGTAGCTCATTTTTATTCTCCTTCAAAATAATCAGTACAAACTTCATCAAGGCAGTATCTGCCACGTCTGTAAGGCTCTCTGTCAACCCATTTTCCGTCTGTGAAGTCAGGGAATGCAACAGGTGCGCCGCCCTTTGCGACACTTTCTTCGGAAAGAGCAGTAATAACCATCCATGCGGCTGTATCGTAAACGTCGATGGGAGGAGTTACGTCAAACTGTACGCTTTCAGCAAAAGCAGCAAGGATAAGGTAGTCCATACCGCCGTGACCGCCCACGAAGTTGACTGTGTCGTCGTCTCTCCAGAGAGGATGCTCGTATTTTGCTCTGTAATTTTCATTGAATGATTCCCAGTTGTGAGGCTTCTTTGAAACGCCGTCAAGGTAGATAACTGCATCATCGTCATCAATAGTTTCAAGCTCCTGGAAGATACCCTTTGTACCCTGAATGCAGAATTCTCTTGAGTAGGGTCTGGGGAGACAGCAGTCGTGATTGATAGTGATTGTTTCACCGTTAGCACACTTGATGATTGTAGTTGTGATATCACCGCAGCTCCAGTCGTAACCGTAAAGGTCGTAGTCAGTGCCCTTGTTATTCTTTATCCACTCGTTGAGCCCCTTTGACTTTGAGGACATTGAAACGAGAGATACAAATCTGTTACCTCTGTTGATGTCAAGAATCTTTGCGATGGGGCCGATTTCGTGTGTGGGGTAAAGCTCACCGTTTCTGTGCATGAAGTTGACCAGTCTTCCGTGCTGATTTTCTCTTCCGAGGACGATTTCGTCACGAAGGTCGTGTCTGTAACCGCCTTCGCAGTGGATGATTTCACCGAAAATGCCCTGCTTTACCATATTGAGAGCTGCCATTTCCTTGCGGTCGTAACAGCAGTTTTCCATAAGCATACAGAATTTGCCTGTTTCTTCGCTTGTTCTTACAAGGTCGAAGCATTCCTGAATTGATGCTGCACCGCCGACCTCGAGACCTACGTGAAGACCTGCCTTCATAGCGTCGATTGCAATGTGGATGTGAGTGATCCATGTTGTTGCGATATAAACACCGTCAAGGTCTTCCATCTCGAACATTGTTTTGTAGTCAGCGTAGCCGTGAACCTCGTATGCGCCCTTGTTCTTTTTCTTTACGATTTCAAGGCCTTCGTCAACTCTTTCTTCGATAAGATCGCATACGGCAGGCACTTCAACACCGGGAACGCTCATGAGCATTTCCATCATGCCTCGGCCTCTGCCGCCCATACCGATACAGCCTATTCTGCAGTTTTTCTGTTCCATTGTGTATTTCTCCTTATTCGCCGAGTTTTCTGAGGTATTCAATGCTCATTTTTACTGCATTGAGGGGAGTGTTGCCCTTGTCGGGCTGATCCTGTTCAACAACAACCCACTTTGCACCTGCCTTTTCTGCAGAAGCAAGGATAGCGGGGAAGTCCTGAACACCGTAGCCAACGGGCTTGAAGCTGAAATCATCTTCATCTGCACTTTCTGCCTCGTCGTCGATACCGATAAGGTCGTAAAGCTTCATGGGCTTGTCTTTACCCTTCATGACAAAGTCCTTGAGATGTACAACGGGTGCTCTGCCTGTGTACTTGAGAATGTACTCAGCAGGAACTTCGCCGCCTACATTTACCCAGCATGTGTCAAGCTCAGTCTGAAGGCAGTCAGCAGGAACTGAATCATAAAGCACGTCAAGGCCGTATTCACCGTCGATTTTTACAAATTCAAAATCGTGGTTGTGATAAAGAAGAGTGAGTCCCATATCTCTTGCAACAGCGCCGATTTCCTTGATAGCTGCAACTGTTTCGTCCCACTTTTCAGCGCCGGGACGTCTTTCTTCTGTTATGTAAGGAACTGCAACGTAGTCACAGCCGATAGTTTTGTATGCTTCGAGAGTGCCCTTTGCATCGGCAATCATATCGTCAAGAGGAACGTGAGCAGAAACGGGAACGATGCCGATTTCCTTACACATATCTCTTACTTCTTCGGGTGAGTGGTCGAAAAGGCCTGCAAATTCAACGCCCTCGTAACCCATTTCCTTGATCTTTTTAAGAGTGTCGTAAAAATCTTTTTCAGCGTCATCTCTTACAGAATAGAATTGTACTGCTACAGGTAACATATTTAAAAACTCCTTTTTATGGATTTATGCTTTTATGCACTTTATCAAATACTAATTATACAATAATTGTTTCAAGTCTTCAATAGATTTTTTATATTTTTTAACAAAAAAGGGGATGAAAAAAGTGTAGACCGCAAAAACGTCTACACATAAAGAGTTCAATCTTTTATAAAATCAAAGAAATAACAAAAAAATGAAGATCAGAGTAAAAATGTGTTTTTGCTATAAATAAACTTCACCACTCGACGTACCTTTGTACGCCTTCGGGCAAAGCAAAAATCAATCATACGCTTGATTTTTGTGAAGTTTATTCATTCTACGCATTTTTTCCTATCCCCTTTAAAAGGAGCTGTGTTTTTTTACAGCTCCATTGGATTTATTTGGATATCTTTCTGAAATCAAGAATATTGAAATCTGACGGGTCGTAATTTTCGAGATAATTGATGATGTCATTTTCTGAATCGGAAAAATAGCACAGCTCCATACTCTTGGCGGGCATGAAGCCACCGTCAACGCAATTCTGAAGAAGCGCACGCAGAGGCTCAAAATAACCGTCGATATTGTAAAGCACAAGAGGCTTTTTGCTCTGTCCCAGCTGCTTGAGAGTGATGATTTCAAAGAATTCCTCATAAGTGCCGATGCCGCCGGGTGTTGTGATAAAGCCTTCGGCAAGGTCATCCATTTTCTGCTTTCTCTGACGCATTGTTTCCGTGCGTATCATTTCACAGTCCTCAAAAAGAATGCCGTCAACATTGAAAAATGTGGGAACGACACCCGTGATTTTTGCGCCCTGTGAATGGAAGCCTCTTGCAGCTGCTCCCATAAGACCGTTTGCGCCGCCGCCGAAAACAAGAGAATGCCCCCGTTTTGCAAGCATTACGGAAAGATTTTCCGTTCTTTCAATATATTTTTTTGCAATATCGTTGCTGGCTGAGCCGTAAATGCAGATGTTCATAAAATCACCTTTTTTAGTTGGTTTATAGAATTTATCTTTTAATAATTAACAATTTACAATGTACAATTTACAATTATCGGAACACCTTCGGTGTTGAATTTTAATTGTACATTGTTCACTGTACATTGTACTGTTCATAAAATCGCCTTTTTTAGTTGGTTTATAGAATTTATCTTTTAATAATCAA
>JAFYUD010000064.1 GCA_017549665.1 Clostridia bacterium
CTTTACCTGCGCATGATGAACTTCCCAATGCTTCGCCAAGTCTGCAACATCTTTCAGGCGACATTTCCGAAAATGTTGATCCGCAGACTCCGTCGGATGACAACAAATCATATCCGCTTTTACCATCACGCAGATTATCAGTCAGAACAGATCTGTAAGGAATATGCTTTTCAGGCCATACACATACATTATTTGAAACAGTCGAGCTTCCCTCAATCAGACATCCGTCACCTATACAAGAGCCTTCAAGACAGATATTATTATCCTTCAGTACACATCTTTCACCTATAACTGCACCAATAATATCGCAGTTACACCCCACAGATGCATTTCTTTTAATGACAGATTTCTTTATTCTTGAATTTTCGGATATCTCTACATTGTTTTCAAGAACAGTGAATGGCCCGATGACAGAATTTTTGCCGATTCTGACATTTTTGCCGATATATACAGGAGGAATAATCTCGTAATCTCCGTCAGGAAATCCCGCAACGGTGTAAACTCCGTTTTTTGTTTCGGGAAGCTTGATATCAACCTTATGATTCATTATGTCTTTCACACACATTCTGTAGCTTTTCAGATCCCCCATATCACACCAATATGCCGTAGTATTATAGCCGAAAAGCTTTTTTTCAGAATTCATCATTTCAGGAAACAGATGAGCAGCAAAATCAAAAAGGACATTATCGGGAATCATATCCAGCACCGAGGGATTTATCACATAAATTCCCGTATTTGCAAGCAAAGATGACGCATGACTCCAATCAGGTTTTTCACAGAAACTGTCCACCCTGCCGCTTCTGTCAAGGCTTACAGTGCCGTATTCTGACGGGTCTTCGACACTTTTACACACTATTGTCACATCTGCAGTTATACTTTTATGATAAAGCATAACCTTCGCAAGATCACAGTCTGTTATACAATCCCCGCTGATAACGAGAAACGGCTCTTCCCAGCTTTTTGCCGCATTTTTTACACTTCCTGCTGTTCCGAGAACTCTTGTCTCTTCAATACATCTGACAGATATTTTTTCATTTTCATAACGGGAAACATAATTTTCAATATCCTCTGCTTTATATCTGACAGTAACTGCTATATCATCAAATCCGTTTTCTGTCAGCAGCTCGATTATATAGCCTATAACCGGCTTATCAAGCATATTTATCATCGGTTTCGGTGAAGTACAGGTCAACGGTCTGAGCCGTGTACCCTCTCCGCCTGCCATAACAACTGCTTTCATTTTATATTCTCCTTGATAAAAATTTTACAAGGATATTATTTACTGAAGAAATAAAATTAATCATTTTTCTGTTTACAAATACAAGATTTTTTGTTATCATAAAAATATCAAATTCAAGGAGATTCAGATGGCTGATAAAGTAATGATATATACAGACGGTGCATGCTCAGGCAATCCCGGCCCCGGCGGATGGTGTGCGATTCTGAAATACGGCAACAATGAAAAGGTAATTTCAGGAGGAAATGCTGACACAACAAACAACAAAATGGAGCTTTCTGCAGTAATAGAAGGACTTAAGGCACTCAAGCGCCCTTGTGATGTTACTGTTGTTTCAGACTCGAAATATGTTTGTGACGCAGTAATCAAAGGCTGGGTTTATTCGTGGAAAAACAAGGGCTGGAGAAAGAGTGACGGCAAGCCTGCTCTCAACTCAGATATGTGGGAGGAGCTTCTTGGTCTTCTTGCAATTCACAAGGTTGAATTCAGCTGGATAAAGGGTCACGCAGGGCATCCTGAAAATGAAAGATGCGACAAAAGAGCAGTTGAGGAATATCAGAAATACATTTAAACAGGAGTTTTTTATGGAACCTTTATTCAGAAATATTGATGTAAAAACTGACAGCAAATACCGTGAAATATGCAGAAATGCATTTCTTGCATATCATATTGTATATCTGCTCTTTTTCTGCTTGGGAATGGCTTACAATATTTATTGGCTTTGGTATGATTACAGTATTAATCCGCTGATGCTCGGATACGTAATCATTACTGTTGTGGCTTACATTACACGACCGTATTCATATGCAAGAAAAAGGTATAAAAGCTACAATGCTCTTTATCATCAGCCTGAAACAGATGAAGTATTGTTTTATGATGAATTTTTTATAGATAAGGATGTATATTCAAAATCAGAAATAAAAATCAGCTATGAAAGTGTCACTTCAGTAAAAATATCAAAAAGCTACTATATATTTTCCGTGAAAGACACAACCGCAAAATTCACAATCGGTAAAGATATCGAAAGTCTTGCGGACAGAACAGATTTCACTGAATTTATAAACAGTAAATTAGTAAATTCAAAAAGGAAAATCAAATAATCTGTTGACTTTGAATATCATCAGAGGTATTATATTATTTTGGAAATGAGATTTCATTCATTTATAAATTTTTGGAGAAAGTGAAAATTATGGGTAAAATAAAATTTTTAATCGCAATGACAGTTGCAAAGCTTCTTCGTTTTGCGCTCAAGGTATTGGGCAGAAATGCAACTTACCTTCCCGGCTATATCGCTCTTAAAATATGTAAGGATTTCCTCGGCTATCTGAAAAAGCCTGAAACATTCATTGCAGTAACAGGTACAAACGGTAAAACTACTGTAAGTAATCTTCTTACATCTGTTCTTACCGAAAACGGATACGATATCACAAACAATTCTTACGGTTCAAACGTACAGGCAGGAATCACAACTGCCCTTCTGTCTGATTCAACATTCACAGGTAAGCCTAAGAAGAAAATTGCTGTACTTGAGGTTGACGAAAGAAGCTCACTTCTTATCTACCCTTATATTGCACCTGACTATCTTATCTGTAACAACATCATGCGTGACTCACTCAAGAGAAATGCACACACTGAGTTTATCGATTTTATCCTCACAAAGGCTATTCCCGACACAACAAAGCTTTTCCTTAACGGTGACGATATAATCTGTGCAAACATTGCACCCCAGTGCAAAAACAGAACTTATTTCGGCATGGATGCAATGCGTCCCGAATCAACAGATTCAATGCACGTTAAGGATATTTACTATTGTCCCAAGTGCGGCGGAAAGCTTGAGGCTGATTATTTAAGATATAATCACATCGGCCGTATTCACTGCTCATCATGTGACTTCAGATCTCCTGACAGAGAATTTATTGTAACTGATATAAACAAAGAGAAAAAGACATTCACTGTTGCATTCAACAACAAGGAGGAAACATTCTTCCTTATCAATGACAACATTGTTAATGTATATAACTTCTGTGGTGTTATCTCAGTTCTGACAAAGTTCGGTCTTTCAGTTGAACAGATTTCAAAGGGCTTTTCTGAGTCAAAAATCGTTAAGACAAGATACGACTCTCTTACAGCAGGTGATCTTTCAATCACTATGCAGCTTGCAAAGGGTCAGAATCCTATCGCTTGTGCAAGATGCTACAGCTACGTAGCAAAATGCGACGGTACAAACAAATCAGTTGTTATTCTTGTAGATGACAAGGGTGATAACATAAACAACAGCGAAAGCACATGCTGGCTTTACGACTGTGACTATTCATTCCTTAAGGATGAAACTATTAAAGAAGTAATTTTTGCAGGTCCCAGATGTCTTGACCATTATCTCAGAGCTATGATTGACGGTATTGACCCTGCAAAAATCAAGACAGTTCCCTCACCCGAAAGAGGTGCTGAAGCTGTTGATACAGATAATTGCAAGGATATTTATGTGCTTTATGACCCCTATCTTCTCTCTGAAGCAAGCACAGTCAAAAAAGCTATCGCACTGAAAGGAGAAAACAAATAATGACAATCGAAATTCTTTTCAGTGAGGTATGCTCACTTTACGGTGATTCACAGAATACTGAATATCTCAAAGCAACTCTCCCCGATGCTGAATTCGTATTCACAGCCCTTACAGGCGAGCCTTATTTCAAGGATAATACTCCCGACATGATTTATATCGGTGCTATGAGCGAAACAACTCAGAGACGTGTTATAGAAAAGCTTATGCCTTACAAAGCACGCATAGAAGAGCTTATAAACAACAACACTGTTATTCTTGCGACAGGAAATGCGGCTGAGGTTTTCACAAAGCATATCAGCTACGTAACAGAGGAAATCGAAACAGATGCGCTCGGTATATTTGACATGACAGTTGATACAAATCTGTTCAGAAGATATAACGGCAAGGTTCTCGGCACAACAGACGGTCTTGAAATTACAGGCTTCCGTTCACAGTTCAGCTTTATGTACGGTGACAACAGCAACTGCGGTTTCCTTCAGGTTGTCAGAGGTGACGGCATAAACAAGGAATCAAAAATCGAAGGCATCAGAAAGAACAACTTTATCGGCACATCTCTGTTAGGTCCTATTCTTCCTCTGAATCCCCTTTTCACAGAATATCTGATTTCTCTTACAGGAAATAAAGCAGATGCAGCATACAGAGACGCAGCAATGGCTGCATACAATCAGAGACTCAAGGAGTTCAAGGATCCTTCAACAGTATTCGGCAACAATCATTAATTCAAAACAACAAAAAAAACGGAAGTCCGAACGGACTTCCGTAATTTTTTTTGCTGTTATCAGTCGATTTCGACCTGAATCTTCATATCCTTACGGTTAGCAGTTGCTCTCATAACAGTTCTGATAGCCTTGGCAATTCTTCCCTGCTTGCCGATAACACGACCCATATCGTCAGCTGCTACATGAAGATGTAAAACAGTAATTCCTTCCTCGTTCACGGGATCTGCTGTGACATTTACTGATGAAGGATCATCAACAAGTCCCTGAGCGATTGCTACAAGTAATTCTTCCATTTTATTTCCTCCTGATAAATAGTTGAATCAACCTTTTAATCAGTCGATTACGCCCTGCTTCTTGAGGATGTCTCTTACTGTATCTGTGGGCTGAGCACCGTTGCCGATCCACTTCTTAGCTGCTTCAGCATCAATTTTAACTGTTGCGGGCTCTGTTGTGGGGTTGTAGTAACCGATTTCCTCGATGAATCTGCCGTCACGGGGATATCTTGAATCTGCTACCACTACACGATAGAAGGGAGCCTTCTTAGCACCCATACGACGAAGACGAATTTTTACTGCCATTTGAATTTACCTCCAAAATAAATTATACAAAATTAATTATTTATGTTCAACACCTTAGTGTGTGAATCCTTTACATCGGCATTCCGGGGAAGCCGCCGCCACCCATCATGCTCTGCATTCTTTTCATTTTCTTCTTACTGCCCTTACCGTTGAACTGCTTGAACATTTTCTGCATCTGACGGTACTGAGCAAGAAGCTTGTTGACATCTTCAACCTGCATGCCGCAACCTGCTGCGATTCTGCGTTTTCTTGAGGGATTGATAATGTCGGGGTTTGCTCTTTCCTTAAGAGTCATAGAATGGATAATAGCAGCTGTTCTGTCGAGCTGACGATCATCAATGTCTGCATCCTTGATTTTCTTACCCACACCGGGAATCATAGCAAGGATATCTTTCATTGAACCCATTTTTTTGACTTCTGTAAGCTGATCAAGAAGATCGTTAAGATCAAACTTATTTTTTCTGAGCTTTTCTTCGAGCTCAAGAGCCTTCTTTTCATCAAGTGTCTGTTCAGCTCTTTCGATAAGTGAAAGAACGTCACCCATTCCGAGGATTCTTGAAGCCATACGCTCAGGATGGAAAACCTCGAGATCGTCAAGCTTTTCACCTACACCTGAGAACTTGATGGGCTTACCTGTGATTGCTCGTGCTGAAAGAGCAGCACCGCCACGGGTATCACCGTCAAGCTTTGTAAGAACGAGTCCGTCAATTCCCAGTTCGTCGTTGAATGTTGATGCAACATTAACTGCATCCTGACCGGTCATTGAGTCTACAACGAGAAGAATTTCGTGAGGCTTGACCTCAGACTTGATGTTTTTAAGCTCCTGCATAAGCTGCTCGTCAATATGAAGACGGCCTGCTGTATCAAGGAAAACGTAATCGTAGCCCTTATCTTTAGCAAGCTTTACAGCTTCTTTTGCAATCATGACAGGATTGGAATTACCCATTTCAAAAACGGGAACACCTGCCTGTTCACCTACGACCTGAAGCTGCTTGATAGCAGCAGGTCTGTATACGTCACATGCTACAAGAAGAGGTCTGTGTCCCTGTCCTTTAAGCATTTTTGTGATTTTTGCACTATGAGTTGTTTTACCCGAACCCTGAAGACCGCACATCATAACGATTGTGGGCGGGTGTGCCGCATTTGCAAGCTTTGTCTGAGTTCCGCCCATAAGAGCAGTTAACTCCTCATTGACGATTTTAATAACCATCTGAGCAGGAGTAAGGCTTTCCATAACCTTTGCGCCGATAGCCTTTTCTGTTACGGACTTAGTAAAGTCCTTGGCAACCTTATAGCTTACGTCGGCTTCAAGAAGTGCAAGACGAACTTCTCGCATCGCATCCTTTACATCGGATTCTGTAAGACTTCCCTTACTTCTGAGCTTTTTAAACGCGGATTCGAGTCTGTCAGAAAGACCTTCAAATGCCATTTAAATACCTCTCTAAACCTCAGGATCTGCAAGTTCGGCACAAAGTGACTGAATTTCAACAGTCAGATCGTTGATTTCCCTTGACAGTCCGCTTTTAAGATTTTCCTCATTAATCATTGCAGCCTTTTCACTGATTTTTGCAAGACCTGCATTGAAGCTTTCGAAACGGGCAACAAACCCGAGTCTGTCCTCCATTTCAGTGAGCTGACTTTCGGCTCTCTTGATGGCATCTCTGACGCCCTGACGAGTTATACCGATATTTTCAGCAATTTCAGAAAGGGACAAATCATCATTGTAATAAAAATCAATAAAATCACGCTGTTTGGGAGTGAGCATTTCACCGTAGAAATCAAGAAGCATGATCATATCAAGATTCTTTGCCATCATTTTCACCATCCGGATTTTCTGTAAAGATTTTTTGCTTTACAGCTGGTTATTATACTAAAGTCTGATTAAAATGTCAATAGTATTTTCAAATTTTCCTCAATCACAGGTGATTTTTATGCAACTGTGTAAAAGTATTAAGCTTTACAGACCTGAATCAATACAAAACAACCATAAATCTTATTTAAGAGTTGCTATAGTAACGCCGTTTTCACCCTCACCGAAAGTACCGAGGCGATAGGATTTGACCTGAGGATGCCTTTTCAGATGCTGTTGTACAGCTGCACGCAGAGCGCCTGTACCCTTTCCGTGTATAATTGTCACCTCGGAAAGTCCCGACATAATCATATTGTCAAGGAAAAGGTCAAGAGTCAGGATTGCTTCTTCAACTGTAAGACCTCTTAGGTCGCATCGTGTATCTGATGCAGCAGTCATACGACTTTCAGTCTGATTCCGTACAAAAGTATCCTTCTTCTTTTCTTTTTTCTTCTCGATAAGACGCAAGTCGGAAAACTTTACACGCATTTTTATACTTCCGATCTGCACATCAACATAATCGTTCTTATCGGGGGTGACAAGTACTACACCTTCACTGCCCATTCCGCTGATTCTGACATTGTCTCCTACCTGCAATGGTCTTTCGAGAACATATCCGTCATCCGCAGCACCTATAACAGGATCGGAAGCTGCATCAACACCGCTGACACCTCTGCGAAGCTTTGAACGCATTTCATTGAGTTTGTCTGCATTTGAAGCCTGCTTTTTCATGTCCTTCTTTGTTTTTTCGATTTCCATGAGCAATGCATTGGCTTCACGCTTTGCACCTTCAACAAGACGCATAGCTTCACTTCTTGCCTTCTGCAATTCCTTTTCACGGATTTTTTCGATCTCTGCAAGCTTTTCTTCTGCCTGTCTGCGAAGCTGCTCATTTTCCCTACTGAGCTGTTCTGCAATATCATGCTCTTTTTCCATTTCAACTCTGCGCTGCTCAAGAGTGTCAACAACGTCCTCAAAACGTGCATTTTCAGAAGAAACAAGCTCTTTTGCACGTTCTATGACAAGACTGTCAATTCCCAGTCTTTCTGAAATAGCAAAAGCATTTGAACGTCCGGGTACACCGATGAGCAGTCTGTAAGTAGGTCTGAGTGAAGCAACATCAAACTCACAACTTCCGTTTTCAACTCCGGGAGTATCAAGAGCATATGCCTTAAGCTCGGCATAATGAGTTGTTGCCGCAATCTTTGCTCCAAGCTCTTTGAGCTTCTCAAGAATAGCCATTGCAAGTGCAGCACCTTCAACAGGGTCCGTACCTGCACCAAGCTCATCTATAAGAATAAGACTGTTTTCATCTGCATTTTTCATTATATTAACGATGTTGACCATGTGTGATGAAAAAGTAGACAGAGACTGTTCAATACTCTGCTCATCACCGATATCGGCAAATACGTTTTTATATACACTGACCTGACTTCCGTCTGAGACGGGGATCATAAGTCCGCACATAGCCATCAATGTAAGAAGTCCGAGCGTTTTGATAGAAACTGTTTTACCGCCTGTATTAGGACCGGTAATTATGAGCGTATCGTATTCCCCGCCCAAAGTCACTGTAATTGGCACCACAGCTTTTTGGTTTATAAGTGGGTGTC
>JAFYUD010000065.1 GCA_017549665.1 Clostridia bacterium
GCATCATTTCCTGACTCAAGCAGCATACAGTAAACCAGATCTGTAAGCGTGATTTTATCTCCTGTCCGCAATCCCGAGGATGTACCCTCAACATTGACCATTTCCTGAGTAATTTCGACAATCATATCGGGTTTATCGGTCTCAAGGGCTATGACGGATGTCATTATCTTGGTGGTACTTGCCATGGACATTATTTTCCGTGAATCCTTTTCGGCTATAACCTGACCTGTTTCTTTACAATAAAGCACAGCACTGCGTGCAGATACATCAGGTATTGAAACAGCAGAAGAAGAGACAGCTGTCACAACGACAAATAAAGCTGCAGACAAAAGACATATTATTTTTTTTAACATACCAACCACCGCCTACATAAAATTTATGTAAGCGGCAGGTATTTAATTACATGATTATTCTGTTTCTACGATGGGCTGAGGCTCTTCCTCAACAGCTGCAGCCTTCTTACGGTTATCAACAAAATTAGTAACCTTATCGAACATTTCGGGAATAAGGTTGACAGCTCTCTCAGCCGCATTATCAGAAGCTGTGATATGCTTGATTGTAACTTCACCCTTGTTTACAACGAGGAAAGCAACGGGATTGATTGTGATACCTGCACCGCCGCCGCCACCGAAAAGCTCAACATTGTTTCTTGAGGGGAAATCGGAGCCGCCTGAAGCAAAACCGTATGTAACCTTTGAAATGGGGATGATAGTGATATCTGCACTTACATTGATAGGCTCGCCTACGATTGTGCTGACATCAACAAGGTCACGTACTCTTTCGATTGTTGTTGCGAGAATTTTCTCTGCTGACTGATTTTTCATTAGTTTGCACCACTCTCATTATTATCGTTATTTGAATTATTTACTGAATTATCTGCTGAAGCATTTTCAGCGGTGGACTGTGCCTGCTCTGCTGAATTTTCCGCTTTGTTCTTCGGTTTTATACCCTTGAGGAATCTTATACCAACCTTGAATATTGCGCCGAATGCAAACAGAAGCACAGCATTTATAAGTTTTCTGGGGTTTACTGACATTTCCATTGAAAATGCATATTCATTATGACCTTTTCCGATGAAATCGGGGTCAATATTGATGCAGTACTGTTTTACGTTGCAGTTTGCAACCACAGCACCTGTCACAGGGAACACCTTACGGCACATTTTTCCGTATTCTTCCGCTGTTGTTGCGGCATCATTCTTTGAAACGGTAACATCAAAGAACATTTCATCAATTACAAATGAATTGATCACTCTTCTGCCGAATTTATCAATTACTTCCAGAAGCTTTCTGAGTATTTCAAGAATACCGTTGAGTTTTTCATTCTCATAAAGAACTTTCAAAGGATTGGGTCCCTTTGGTTTAGGCTCTTTCGGAGTTTCTTCCTTCGGCTCCTCCTCAGGCTCTTCCTTCTTTTTCTTTTCCTTAGGCGGTTTTTCTGGCCGTGGAAAAAGAGGTATCTTCAGGAATGCCCATGAAGCATACGCCGTAAGCTCGTCCTCATACTGCACGTGCACATGCGCTCTGATACTCAGCACTGCAGCAAACAGCACAACGATACCGATAAATATGTATAACGCTATCAACTGACCGCCCCTTTCTGAAAATTAAGACACGAATTATATCAGAGACATCTGACCATCCATATCTTCGTCATCATCATGGTCCTGAGGTAATGGCTCGTCCTTTGACGGAAGCTCAGGCAATTCATCAAGAGATGACATTTCAAAGCATCGTAAAAAGTTATCCGTTGTACAGTATAGCAGAGGTCTGCCGGGTAAGTCAAGTCTTCCGTGCTCTTCTATAAGATTTCTTTGGCACAAAGTTGAAATAACACCTGAGCAGTCAACACCTCTTACCTGCTCGATAAACGCCTTTGTTACAGGCTGATTATATGCAATAATTGCAAGCACTTCAAATGCAGCTGTTGATAAGGGTGTGTTTTTCTTGATACTCAGCACGTCTCTTATCTGTGTTGCGTATGCCTCTTTTGTAGCAAACTGATATTTGCCGTTAAGGTTAAGCAGCTCTATACCGTGATCGTCACCTTTATATTCTTCCTGCAATGCTGTAAGGCATTCTTCGAGAGATTCCTTATCAACAAGAAGGATTTTTGCCGTTTTTTCCACATCGAGAGGTTCACCCGACGCAAACAGAACTGCTTCGGCGATTGCTTTTAAATTCTTGTTATCCGTTTTCATCAGCCTCTTTCTCTTCAAGATTGAGTTCGATACTCAGATTTTCATGCTCTCCGCTGAGAATGATTTTTTCATCCTTTGCCATTTCAAGAATCGCAAGGAATGAAGCAACAAGCTCAGAACGGCTTTTTGCCATGGAAAACACATCGAAAACTTTGATTTTTCCTGTTTTTGAAAGTATCGAGTAAATTCCGTCTATCTTAACGGAAACTGAAACAACTGCTTTCTCCACGATTTCCTTGAACGAATCTTCGGACACAGGCAGTTTCCTGAGCTTTTTACCTGCGGCGTTGATATACGCTGTATACAACTCCAATGCATCATGCAGACGGGCATAAGTCATGTCAGCCTGAATTTCCATCGGGTCACGCACGAGCTTGTTTGTACCACCTGATTGCTTTGACAGCTTTTCTGCCATAAGCTTGCAGTCACGGTACTCTATCAATTCACCGGTAAGCTCTTTTTTAAGCTGCTCTGCCTCTTCATAAACGGGAAGAAGCGAAACAGTTTTTATGTACACCAGACGGGCTGCCATTTCAAGGAACTCGCTGGCAATTTCCATATTTTCATCCTGCATCTGCTGTACATACGCAATATACTGTTCAACAAGCTCAAAAATGGGGATATCATTGATATTGAGCTTGTGCTTTGATATCAGATGCAACAGCAGATCGAGAGGTCCTTCAAAAACCTCGGTTTTGTATTGGGGTTTATCCATATTATAATACTCCTGCAAGTGTGAACGGAAGTCTCGCAACCCAGTTAAGACCTGCAGATGCAAGGCTTGCAAGCCATGATAAAGGCGTAGAAAGAATACCTGTCCACAAAAGTACGAACATACCGATCATAATATATCGTTCATATTTCATAATTTTGTAATAATACTTTGAAGGAATAAGCAGTGTAATGATTCTCGAACCGTCAAGAGGAGGAACGGGAAGCAGATTGAACACTGCAAGGGAGATATTTACTGAGCCTGCAATACTGAAAAACATTGAAAGAACTGTATAAACAGCTACAGGCATATCAACAACATTGAATGCAAGAACATCCACAACTGCTTTACAGAAAAAGAAAACCAATGCCATAATAAGGTTTGAAACAGGTCCTGCAAGAGCTACAAGAGCAAAGCTTGCTCGGCCCTTTTTAAGATTGTGGATATTTACCTGTACAGGCTTTGCATAACCGAAGCCTACCAAAAGAATCATAGCTGCACCGATAATGTCAATATGTGCCATGGGGCGCAGTGTAAGTCTGCCTGAAAGTCTGGGTGTATCATCACCAAGCTTTACAGCCATCCATGCGTGAGCATATTCATGCACGGGCATTGTACAGAAAATTACAAACAACATTGTCGCAAGCTGAACAAATATCAGCGCATAATTACCGGACTGTATATATTCCCATATGTCAAATAACATTTTAACTCCTCCTTATTCCTGACACAAAACGGCAGACACCGTACATATCATCTTCTGTCGTTGTGTCAAAATCACTGTCAATCATCTTTATGATTTCTTCGGGCTGGCCTTCTCCGCTTTCAAACATGAAATATCCGCCGTTTTTAAGATAAGGCAGCCACTTTTCACACAATGCACGGTAGAAGCACAAGCCGTCACCCTCAGCAACAATCGCTTCCTTCGGCTCAAAGAATATCTCAGCTTCAAGTGTACTGAATTCATCCTCTGTCACATAGGGAGGATTACTGAGAATCACATCCGGCACGGGAAGCCTGTCAGGGGCGAAGCCTGAAAACATATCGTAATGAAGAATCTGCACATTTTTAAGTGCAAGACGACGGCAGTTTTCCTTGCTACAATTCAATGCATACGGTGAAATATCAAACAGGTAAACTCTGCAATCAGGATTATTGGCTGCAACGGAAAGACCTATACAGCCGCTGCCTGTGCAGATGTCAAAAACTACCGCATCTTTTTTATTTTTCAGAAATCTGCATGCCTCATGGGCAATCTGCTCGGTTTCATTACGGGGAATAAGCACACCCTCACTGACACCGAATGTAAAACCGTAGAAATCCCATTCTCCGAGTATATACTGAAGCGGATAGCCGGTTGCTCTCTTTTTTACAAGCTCAGAAAACAACAAAAGCTTATCTTCAGGCAAATCCTTTACGGGATTTAACAGAATATCCGTTTTAGTAAGGCCGAAAACATGATGTACAAGCTCATATGCTTCTGTTTCGGGAGCATCGGAGCGGAAGAGCTCTGCTGCTGCAGATTTTATAAGCTGTTTTAAATCAGTCATCTTTCTTTTCTTCGTCAGAGGACTCTTTTTTGTCCTCTTCGGGATCGTAAAGTGTGTCTGCAACAGAATCAAGACCTTCAACTACAGCCTTGAGTGCTGTGATACCAACTTCAATCATATCATCCTCAGGCTCAATTGTGGTAAGTCTCTGCATCCATAAGCCGGGAGCTGTAAGAGTACGGATGAATGCATTGTCGTGCTTGCCTGAATACTTGAGCACTTCATAGCTTACGCCCATGATAAGGGGAAGCACCATAATCTTGATAAGTGACCATGCCCATGCAACATTGAGGATATGCTCACCACCGATTGTGATTGCGGGGAACTGCTTGAGAATAAACGCAAGAAATGAAGACATAAGAATGCTTATTATAAGTATTATAAATATAAAGCTTGTTCCGCATCTGGGGTGGAAGCGGCTGAATTTCTTTACATTTTCAACTGTAAGCTCTTCACCTGCTTCATAACAGAAAATTGTCTTGTGCTCTGCACCGTGATACATGAATACACGCTTGATTTCCTTCATTCTTGAAACAGCTGCAAGATAACCGATGAAAATAGCTATTCTGATAACACCTTCGCAGAGAGGTCTGAGCGCATGACTGCTGAGAAATTCACCAAGAAGCTTCACGTCAAGCATTTTGATAACAAATGAGGGAAGATAAACAAACAATCCCATTGAAAGCACTACTCCGAGAACCATTGCAATGCCTGAAATAACAGACATCATCTTAGGTCCGAAGTGATCGACGATCCACTTGTCAACCTTTGACATTTCCTCTTCTGATTCCTCAAGCTCAAGCTGACCTGACAGCTCTGCAGACTCCATAAGACTCTTATAACCGAGAATCATTGTCTCGATATAGTTTACGATGCCTCTGAGAATCGGAAGCTTGAATACCTTTATTTTATCACTGATGTGTTTATTCTCTTTGGGAACTGTAATAATCTTTCCGTCTGTTCTGCGTACGGATAATGCGGCACCTTCGGGGCCGTTCATCATAATGCCTTCAATCAGCGCCTGACCGCCGGCTTTACCCAGTCTGGGATTTTTTTCTTTTACTTTTTCAGCCATATTTTCAGATCCTTTCCTTAAAATTCTTCTGGTATGTCAATCGTTTTGTCTATCGGAAGAATTATAGTTACAACTGTACCTCTGCCGGGCGTACTTGCAATATCAAGCTTACCGTCATGAAGACGTATGATTTCGTCAACGACAGCAAGACCGATACCGGAGCCTCGTACTGATACATTTGCTTTATAGAATTTTTCGGTTATGTGAGGAAGATCCTCCTTTGAAATTCCGCAGCCCGTGTCAGCAATTGAAATTACAACACTGTCTACGGTAAGCTCTGCAAATACTGCAACACGTCCCGGACTTTTTGTGTATTTGAACGCATTGTCAAGAACATTTGCAAAAACCTGTTTGATAAGATTCTTGTCTGCTGACATGGGTGCTTTTATTTCAGGACGGTTATAAACAATTGTTATCCCCTCACGCTTTGCCCTGTCATTGAAAACATTGACAGCACTGTCAAGCTCCCTGATGATATCAGTAGGCTCGGCTCTTTTTACCATTCTGCCGCTCTGAATCTTTGAGAAGTCAAGCAGGTCTTCAACTATATTATAAAGTCTGTCTGATTCGCTTATGATGACATCTATACCTTTCGCTGTCATTTCGGCATCAGCAGGCCCCATATCCCTGATTGTTTCCGCCCAGCCCTTGATTGCCGTAAGCGGTGTTCTCAATTCGTGAGAAACTGTGGAGATAAAGTCATTTTTAACCCTGTCAGAACGGGCAATTTCCTCTGACATATAGTTGACGGTATCGCACAGCTCACTGATTTCGTCATTTTTGTAGATACTTTTTACCCTTGCATTGAAATCGCCCTTTGCGATAAGCTTTGCCGTTTCATTTATCTGTGTAACGGGACGCACGATTGAACGGATGAAGAAAAGTCCCGATACTGCAACAAGGATAAGCGCCAGCATACACACAAGCATGATTGCAACCGAGTAAACAATATGCTGACTATCAAGATCCTCAAGAGAAACAATAAGTCTTACCGCACCTGCGACAGTGCCGTCAGAATTATTTACAATAAATGTCTTTGCAAGGATTTTTTCATTATTACTGTTTCTGCCTGTCCACATTTCGCTGTCATTTTCCGACTCAGCGGCAAGAGTGAAATCAGGAATATCAACGGCATCACTGACTGAGAAGCCTGCAGAAGAAACCACAACGTCACCGTTTTTATTCAGCACCCATACATCCATAAGATAGCTGTAGCTGAAATTTTCAACGAATGCTCTTGCGCCCTCTTCAAAAACGTAGTCTGTTGAATCTATGTAATTCTTAAAAGAGGACTGAACGGCTGATTTCTGAACCTTTGAATCAATAGTGTTTTCGGCAATAGTGTAATAATAATTTTTAACTGATACAGAGGCACCGACAGCAACAACAGCCAGTATAAGCACAATAACACTCAGTGTAGTAAGCACCCAGCGTCGGGTAATACCGCTTATACGCATGTCAGAACCTCCTTTTTTTACTTAATTTACGGAATCCATTTGTATCCGCATCCCCATACGGTTGTAAGATGTTCGGGGATTGACGGGTCATCTTCAACCTTCATACGAAGTCGTCTGATATTTACATCAACGACTTTTTCATCACCGTAATAAGCATCTCCCCACACATAGCTGAGAATATCAGTACGGGAAAGGGACACTCCCGGATTACTCATAAAATACTCCATAATCTGGAATTCAACCTGAGTAAGCTCAATAGGCTCACCGTTTTTCTGCAAAGTCCTGTTACGCATATTAAGTGCAAACTTACCTACAGAAATCGCATCTGACACATTCTTGCTCTGCACTGCCATATCTTTATTGACAGTGACACGTCTGTAAATTGCGTCAATACGTGCCATAAGCTCAGAAGGTGAAAAAGGCTTGATAACATAATCATCAGCACCCACAAGAAGTCCCGTGACCTTATCCATCTCCTGTGATTTTGCCGTCAGCATGACAATACCGATTGTACTGCTCTGCTCTCTGAGGAATTTGCAGACAGCAAGTCCGTCAACCTCGGGCATCATTATATCAAGAAGCGCTACGTCAAAATCGCCGCCGCATTCATTGTACTTTTCAATGGCAATTCTGCCGTTTTCGGCTTCCACAACATCATATCCGTTACGTTTGAGATTTATAACAATAAAATCTCTGATTGAGGATTCATCCTCCGCAACAAGAATTCTTTTCATTTTCAATACATCTCCTTAGAGTGTGAAAATAACACGCTGTATATCATATAAGTGAAAACAATGAGGCAATTTTTGTTTTTGTAATGCCTGCATCGTGACCGTGCTCAGTGATTTCAAACTTATATTTATATTCTTTTCCTGTCAGGAAATATGATTCGATATTAACTTCCTCGTCAATATCCACTTTATATAATGTGAAAAGCAGATTTTTTTCCTTTGTCTCTCCGTCTTCGGAAGATATCTCCGTGAAAAACTGGGATATACCGGAATCGGGATAAAAGACTATGCTCCAGTCTTTCATCGCTACATCATCATAAGCGATTCTGAAGCCGTCATAGGAATTTTCAATATAACTGCTGACACAAACGAAGTCACCGCCGTTATACTTGTTCCATGAGGTGACATAAATGTTTCCTGACTGATCATCACTTTCTGCTGTATCAGTCTTTTTGGTAACAACAGAGCTTTTCTTGAGAAGTGTCGTTGACGGGATTTCAAGCTCAGAGTCATTATCTATATCAGTGCAGTTAAGATGCAGTGATCTGCTTGTGGGACAGGATGAAACAGTAAGCACATCAACCTGAACAGGTGAAACGAGTACATTGTTCACATCATCCCAGTAAAGCACCTGAGTAAGATACGTATCACCTGCAACCTCATCAATATAGATATATGTCTTACCGTCAGAAACAGTTTCCTTGATTTCTGAAAAGGCTGTTATCTCTGAATAAAGACTTACCTGACCGACTGCTTCGATCTGGAATTTTGAGCTGTCTTCACCTGACATTTTAAGAAGTCGTGCTTCGGTTGTATAATTATCTGATGTGGAATTGATAAGTGCTGCAAGAATCTCTTCCTGACCGTCGCTGTCGATATCAACCGTAATCATATTTGTATATGTTTCAATTGCCATTACTTTATAAGCAAGTCCGTCTGCATTTTCATACGAGCAATAAACAGAAAGCTTCTTGTTATTCTTTGATTCACTGGCATTCCAGCCTACGAGCACCTCTGAAACTCCGTCATTGTTCAGGTCGCAGAATTCAATGGCATGAATATCACTTCCGTCACCGGGGACAGTATCAACAGCTGTCCATTCACCGTCAGTGTAATCAAGGATATACATGTATACAGACATTTCTTCCGTCTTCAGTGAATAGAACACGAATGCTTCGTCATTTCCGTCCTTGTCACAATCATAACGGACAAATGCAGAACGGTGTTCACCGCCTGAAGGGTATCTGAGGATGTATTCGCCTTTTTCACTGACTGCTTTTTCAAAAGCATCCTGCAATTCACCGTCAGAGCCTGAAAGCTTAGGCGGTCTTATAAGATTTTCGGCGGAATTGAATGAAAAACTGCCGCATCCGCTGAATACAGCTATGATAACTGCAAGCAATACTGCAATCAATGCTGATCTGAATTTCATTTTTCCGCCTCCTTTTTATATTATCAATAAACTGTAACTACAATGTAAACCTCTTTGTCAGGCTCAAGAATTGTGATTCCCTCGGGAAGCTCAAGCGCTGAAAGATCTACGACGTAATTGTTTGTTCCTGTGCTGAGATCTGCATAATCCACGGTAAGCACAGTAAAGACATCATTTGGCAGTTCAAGCTCCGTAGCAACCTTAGCTTCGATTGTTTCGGGATTATAGCCTACTGAAACACCTACTGTCTGAGTGCCTGTGAACTCTATCTGAGGTTTGAGCTGAGCAATTCTGTCAAGGTATATCTTTACATAATAGTCCTGCTCCTGAGCGAGTCTGACATATTTGTTGACAGAAACTGTATCAGCCGCTGTTGCACCCTCAAGATTCAGCTCAACGGGGATTGTTTCCGTCATATACATCAGTTCATCATAGAACTGAGGATCAGCAACAACATTCTTTACTTTTCTGATTTCTGTTTCAGGACCTTTGAGAGTTACTGTTGAAACAGTAAGCTCCGCACTTCTGAATTCATATCCCTGTGCGACCCTGTCAGGAATGATATTGCTGTCAATCACAATATCAAACTGCTTCTCACGCTCTGCATCAAAATAAACCTCAACTGAAGTTTTTGACTGAGCAGAAATTGTGATATCAGAGCTTTCTTCCTTAAGACTTACTCTGAGTGCAAGGTCGAAAATACCTGCAGAATCAACTGTGTTGACATTTGCCGTAACAGTTATATCCTCAGCTGTGAGAGAAGTTACAAGATATCTGGGGCCTGTGACGGTTACATCAATAACATCATCACTCTGCCAGAAATTCACATATCCCTTCTGCGCAACAATACTGTTTTCAGTATCAATCGTTATGGGAACATTATAAATTGTGTTTGATTCCTCAGGGCTTTTGTACATTGCTACAGCAACCCACACAAAGAATGCAACAACTATCGACACTACGAATACAAACTTGTTGTTATTCATAAGGTCAGTGAGATTTTTTATTTTTTTATCTTTCTTTACTTTGGGAGACTGACTCATTTTGACTTATCCCCCTTTTTCTTCTTTGATTTTTTCCTGTCACCGTTTTCGGATGGTTCACTGACAAGAAGATTGACAAGCATTTCTCTGAGCTCTGCATCAGAAAGACCTCTGATAAGCTTACCTGCACACGCAACTGAAATAATACCTGTTTCCTCACTTGTTACTACTGCAACAGCATCAGAACGCAGACTTACTTCAAGAGCTGCCCTGTGACGGGTACCTACATGCTCAGTGACTTCTTTTTCATTTTTAAGAGGCACGACACATCTTGCCGCAACGATTCTGTCATCCCTTATGACTATTGCTCCATCATGAAGCGCAGCCTTCGGGAAGAAAATACTCAGCAGCATTTCCGTTGTGACGCATGAATCAATGGGCACACTCTGTCTTGTGATGTCACCGAGAAGAGACCTGCGCTGGAAAACTATAAGTGAGCCTACTTTGTCCTCACTCATTTCAGCACATGCACGGCAGACATTGTTGATTACATCGTACATGTCCTCGTCATTCTTTTTTGAGCTGAACAACGATGTCCAGGGCAATCTGTTTCTCTGTCCCATTCGCTCAAGCGCCTGACGTATCTCACCGCTGAATATGATTACCAGAATTACCAGCAAATTACTGAAAAATTCACTGAAAAGATACTTACTGGCATTCATTTCAAAGATATTGACAACGCCGTAAAGCGCAGCAACGAGCACGATACCCTTTGTTATCTGCATTGACTGGCTTCTGCGCATCTGGACAATCAGTGTATAAATAAGCACAGCAACAAACAGGACGTCAATAACATCCTTGAAAGAGTTGAAGCTCATTACTGCACCGGCAAATCTGTCCCAAATAGTAGACAAGGTGTCAGATATTGTCAGCAATCCTAAAAATTCCACAAAAATCACCTGCTTGTCAGATTGTTTCTATCAGGCAAACGGCATGAGCCGATATACCCTCCAATCTACCTGTAAAACCGAGATTTTCCTCAGTTGTCGCTTTTACATTCACTGCCGACACGTCAACGCTGCACGCATCAGCAATATTTTTAACCATTTCGCCGTTGAATTTACCTATTTTCGGCTTCTGCGCTATAACGGTAGCGTCAATATTCCCTACTCTGTACCCTTTTTCACTGAGCAATGAAACAACATGTCTTAAAAGAATGATACTGTCAATACCCTTGTACCTCGGGTCGGTATCGGGAAAATGTCTGCCTATGTCACCGAGTGCAGCCGCACCGAGAAGTGCGTCGCATACTGCATGAGTAAGCACGTCTGCATCCGAGTGACCGAGAAGACCGAATTCATAATCTATCTTCACACCGCCGAGAATCAGATCCCTGTCGGGAGCAAAGCGGTGTACATCATATCCGTGACCGATTCTTATCATAACATTGCTTTAGCTGCTGCAAGCTTTACTGCGATACAGAGAAGCTCTGCTGATGCCTTAAGATCCTCAACTGAAGGATAAGAGGGAGCAATTCTGATATTCTTGTCATCGGGATCGTTCTTATAGGGGAATGTTGCGCCTACACCGGTAAGTGTAAGGCCTGCTTCCTTACAGAGCTGACCTGCAAACTTTGCGCTGCCTGTGTTGACATTAAGGCTGATGAAATAACCGCCGTTGGGCTTGTGCCATGATGCGATATCAAGACCTGCAAGCTCTTTGTCAAGAACTTCAAGAACAGCATCAAACTTGGGTCTTAATACATCCGCATGCTTCTTCATCATATCCTTGAGAGAATCAACATCAGGGAAAACATATGAATGACGAAGCTGATTCATCTTATCATAGCTGATAATCTGGATTGTAAGTCTGCCGAGGATTTCCTTGATATTGTTGTCTGATGCTGCAAGAGCAGAAACACCTGCACCGGGGAATGTGATCTTTGATGTTGAACAGAATTCAACAAAGTTATCCTCTGTACCGTACTTCTTTGCTGCGTCAAAAATATTTACAAGCTCATCTGATGTATCATAAAGATCATGAATAATATAAGCATTGTCCCAGATAACTCTGAAATCCTTTGCTGCAGGCTGCATCTTTGCAAGTCTGTCAACAGTTTCTGCTGAGTAAGTAAATCCGTCGGGATTTGAGTACTTGGGAAC